>CAYGWJ010000282.1:0-20249 GCA_964353405.1 uncultured Anaerolineae bacterium | reverse complement strand
AGAAGATATCGTCCATCATTTCTCGGTCATTGTTGCGAGGGCGTCCTCCTTTGGGCTTGGGGCGTTCGGCGGGCAACAATGGTTTGATGCGCTCCCACATCTCTTCTGGGGTGCGAAAGGACTCGTCAGTTTCATCTGGTTATGTTTCCATCGGGTACCTCCACCGGCATGGAGTTTACCCGAAATCTAGGTTTTCGGATAGGCTCTAAGGAGAAATGGCATGAGCGAGTTTTTCCAGAGTATTCAAATTGAACCGTTAGAAGAAGGCGGCTATCTGGCGACCAGCCCTGATCTGCGAGGCCTGATTGCCCAAGGCCGCACGGCGGCTGAGACGATGGAGATTGCCCAGGACGTTGCTCGCAAGTTGATCGAATCGTATCTCGAACACGGCGATCCTCTGCCACCCAAGATCAAAACTGCGCTCAAGCGTCGTCAGCACAAGATGACGACCAAAGTGCCGATCGGCATTGTCCTGGAAGGGGCACACGCTTGAGTCGCCTGCCGGCCATGGCCTATCGAGACGTGGCCCGCCGCCTCAAGGCGGCTGGTTTTGTCTTTGACCGGCAAGCGAGAGGCAGCCACAAAATCTGGTACAACACACGACCGTGCCACATCATCCAGGCAACCTGCCACGCGGCACACTCCGCGCCATCATCCGAGAAGCCGGGCTGACTGTGGATGAATTCTTGAGCCGGGGCAATCCTGACGAGTAGTGGTTGACAGTTGGCTTTAGTTTTTGTCCGATGCATCCCTCTGCGCCACCCAACGCCGCATCAATTCGACGGCGAACTTACAATGACCCTCTTGCTGCGAAAGGACATCGTGATGTGCCAACGCTTCCAGTGCGCGTTGAACATTCTCTAGAGCGAGGGGGGTCTGTCGAGTGATTTCCTCGGGGGACATGCCCGCTTCTGACTGCGCCAGCACGCCCAGCACAGTCGTTTGGCCAGGGGGCTCGCTTTTTTCTGCCTGTACCCAGACACCGGCAAAATAAGCCTCGCCATCTCGATAGAATTCCGACGCGCTGATGACGGCTTCGACATCGGACAGAATCAGGCGCCGCTTGCGGTCGAGACCTTCCTCAAAAGTCTCCCGGTTAAAGCGTGTCACCAGCCCGTGGCCGATGAGTTGCACCAGATACGGCTGGCCTTGCGTCAGCGTAATGATGCGTTCCACTGCGTCCGTGTCGTAATCCAGTGCAAAGTCCGGCGTGGGCTGAGTGATGAGCCGCCAGGCCGCGTCGTGGTTGAGAAAGCTGACCGGGATGGCGGTGACACTGCCAAACAGTGGATGCCAATAGTCCTGCGTCATCTCTTGCAGTGTGTGCAGGCCGGCAAATGCCATGACAAACCACGGATAGGTCTGTACAAGCCCCCGAAAGAAATCCAGCAGGCGTGGTTCCAAAACCTCGAGGGCAAACATTTCCTCAATCAGCTCAAATTCGTCAATGGCGATGATAAAGCGTTCTCCCACGCGCGCGCGGTCAATCTGCTTGAGAAAACGATCAAAGACGGTGTAGGGGTTATCCGTGTTAAAGCGTTTTTCATCGGGCTCGCTCAGCAGCCCTTTGTGCCTTGGATGAAAGCTATCATACAGCGCCACAGCCAGATTGCAGAGCAACTCGCCCGTATGGGTCACTAATCCTACGCGCTGCATGTTAAAATCCACGACGACGGTATCCGCTCCAAAGCGCGCGCCGAGGTTGCGCAGGATGGATGACTTGCCCATCCGGCGGTGACCGTAGAGCACGACGGATGGCCTGGGTCCTCCGCCGCTCCACAGTTCTTCGAGGCGGCGCATAATGCCCTCGCGTCCCACGAACAGGTTGCCCGTGACCGGGTTGCCGACCACGTAGGGATTGACGACCGGGCTGGCGAGTTCGGCGCGCCCGACTCGTCCCCCAGCCTCGCTCACCAGCCGCCGCCACTGCCGCACAATACGTCGCAAGATCGCCTGTTCGGGCGCTAACACCTTGGCCATGATGTCTTTATCTAGCTCGTCCAGGGCATCCGTGGCGCGGGCCAGCGCGGCCAACTGGCTCACGCGGCTGGTGGCGGCCTGGCAGGTGGCTATTTCGGCTCCGACTTGGCCCAACTGATTCAGCGCCAGCGTCACGGCTGACCGGATGAACGAGCTTTCGGCAGTCACCTTGGCAATGTGAGCTGCCGCAGGCAAAGCGGACAGGTTGTCGTACGAGAGGAAAATGCCAAACGCATCAATCAGGCGCGCAATCTCTTGACAGTCCGGGTAACGAGTCACTGCGAGAAAGATCGGGCGGTATCGAGACAGATCAAAATCCTGGGCATTGACCACCGTTTCGTCGAGCAATTGGTAGAGGATCCAGTCGCGCACGTGCTCGGCGCTGCCCAGCGGCGTAAACGTCAGTTCATTGCCAGTCGTCTTGACGATAATATCCGAAAACTGGAACACTTTTGCCAGCAGTCCCCGGCGTGACAGGACCACATCATGAATCTCTTTGGTCGGGATCTCGTCGCGCATTTCGCGCAAAAAACCTGTGCGTTTGGCGTGAACGACCCGCTGATTGGTGAGCACCAGACGGTCATTCAGCCAGTCTGTGACGTACCAGATCAAGACGAGGCTATAGATGGCCAGGGCGCCGATGCGCAGTCCCCACTGCCATACAAAGGGCAGCTCTCCCCCATGCGGCAGCCGCGATGCCGAGAAAGCCACCATCCCGTAAGCGATGACAACCCAAAATATCAGCCCGACAAGTGATTCGGCAACAGAAGGAATAACACTCCGGGCGGTCTCCCAGAGGGCAACCTCGTCATGTCGCTGCCAGTCGAAGCGGTGTAGCCCCCTGCGACGACCGGCGGCAGCCTCGAGCTGCCGCCGCACCGTTGGCAACCGGGCGATCAGCGTGTCAAAGTTATCTTTGTCAATGCACAGGAGCGTTGTGTTGACGACGGTCTCGATGGTGGCGTTCCGCGGTTGGTGGTACAACAACCCGGTCTCGCCAAAAAATTGACCGGGGCCCAAGAGGAGCACTGCAGTCTCCCCACTATAGTCGTCGTGGCGGAGCAAGCGCGCCTGGCCGACTTCTACGATGTAAAACGTGTCGCTGGGTTCATCTTGACGCACGACGAGTTCGTTGGCTGAATAGGTGACTGGCCTGCACATGCTTTGGACGTACGCCAATTCATCGTCGCTGAGCGATGCGAACAGCGGAATCGCTTTGAGCCGGATAAAGTCTATGGCCACGTTGCTACCTCTTGTCAAGCCTTGCGCGCCCGATGACGCCGGTACAATTCGGCGGCAGCACGTTGCAGTCTGGCGGGATGCCTGCCGCTCTCTTGGAGTAACACGCCGATTTCATCTTCGGCGAAAGCTACTCCGGTGCCGCGCAGGCGATGGGCGATGAACGAGCGGGCTATTTCCGGCGGGAACGGTGCCACGTCGTACTGGCGACAGACGTTTGCCAGCGGCGAAGTCTGTTCCATCGAATCGGGAAAGAGACGTATGAGTGGCGAGCGGCTGGCAATGACCAATTTAAGTGGGGCTTGGGTTCCATCGGCCAGGCCGCGCAGTTGGCTGCGCACGTGGGCGGTAAAGCCTTTCCACGTCATCTTTTCGATCTCGTCGAGACACAACACATGGCGGGTGTCGCGCAGGGCGCGGCTGAGCTGGTAACCCCGGCAGTCGCCGATCTGCAGCGCCTCGCACAGCGCCGCGTAAAAGTCGTCCTCGTCTTCTACTACTTCCAGGTTCAGGTAAGAGAAAGCGTTTTGTGGCAACCCCATTTGCTCGGGCCCCATCCGGCACACCATCGAAAGGAGCGACGATTTGCCTATTTGCGATTCGCCCACGAGTGAGAGGTTGACACCTTTGCCCAGCTCTTCAAAAACCAGGCGCAACAGTTCATGGCGGTCATAGAAGCGGCTGGGGTCCGTAATGCGGCCTACATCACCGAAAGGATTGTGACCATTTTGTTTAGGAGCATCCCGTGAAAGGAGTATGCCTTGGTCTGAAGCTGGAGTGGGCATGAGTAATGCCCTGGCGCTCTCGTGCTGCTCGATCACAGCTACCACGAGGTCGTCGAGCCGGTCGTTCCGCTGCATGTATCCGATCAGCTCGCGCGCTTTGGCTGCCTTGCCTTCGCCCGGCAGGATGTCATAGTCCACTTGCAGATAGAAGCAGAGGGTGCGTAGCTCCTCGAGGTCATAGTGATCTAATAGTGCCTGGTGCAGGGCAGCGCTGTCAACGGGCATGAGGCCTCCGTGTGAATGAGTGAAGTATAGGCAAGGAACAAGTATAAACCGGAGGCCGGAATTTGCCAACCGGGGAGGACAACGAATTGGGGATCAAACGAATTCGTTGATTCCCGATTCGTTGATTCCCCAATTCGTTGATTCCCGATTTGTTGATTCCCCGATTCGTTGATTCCCGATTTGTTGATTCCCGATTCGTTGATTCCCCAATTCGTTGATTCCCGATTCGTTGATTCCCGATTCGTTGATTCCCCAATTCGTTGATTCCCGATTTGTTGATTCCCGATTTGTTGATTCCCGATTTGTTGATTCCCGATTTGTTGATTCCCCAATTCGTTGATTCCCGATTTGTTGATTCCCGATTCGTTGATTCCCCAATTCGTTGATTCCCCAATTCGTTGTTCTGTCCTGCTGGCGAAAAATATCCCGGCGGCAGGCTGTCAACAATGAAATGAACAAGAGCCTGCCGCCGGGTCAGGTGAGGACTCGGTTGGGCTGCAGAGCGGGTAAGCTGCTATCTAGGTGTGGGCAGCGATGCGGCCTGGATGTTGGATGTGCGATGTCGGATGTTGGAAGTTGGATGATGGTACTGGGTGTTCCGAGTCCATTCCTTTCAATCGTGCTGCGTGAATATTACGCATCACGTTTCACATCTCACCATTCGCCTGTCTTTAAATACTCGTCAATCGCCTTGGAGGCGATCTTGCCCTGGCCCATGGCCAGGATGACGGTCGCGCCGCCGGTCGCCACGTCACCCCCGGCAAAGACACCCTTCTTGGAGGTCCTCATTGTTTTCTCGTCCACCGTCACGCCGCCGTGCTTGGCTAGCTTCAAGTCGGGCGTGGTCTTGGGGATGAGGGGACTGGGGCTTTGACCCACAGCAATCACGACGATGTCAATCGGGATGCGAAAGTTGGAGCCTTGAACCGGCACCGGTCGGCGACGGCCCGAGGCGTCCGGCTCGCCCAACTGATTCTTGAGGCACTCGATTTCTTTGACCTTGCCGTTTTCGCCGTGGACGGCAACCGGCGTCGTCAGCAGATTGAATTGCACACCTTCCTGCTCTGCATGGTGAATCTCTTCGGCGCGGGCGGGCATCTCGTCGCGCGAGCGGCGATAGACGATGATGGATTCCTTGGCGCCCAGCCGCAACGCCGTGCGCGCGGCATCCATCGCCACGTTGCCGCCGCCAATGGTGACGACCGTCTGGCCGCGCGCGATCGGCGTATCGTATTCGGGGAATTTATAGGCCTTCATCAGGTTGGCGCGGGTGAGGTACTCGTTGGCCGAATAGACGCCGTTCAGGTTTTCGCCGGGGATGCCCAGGAACCACGGCAGCCCTGCACCCGTGCCCAAAAATACCGCGTCGAACTCTTCCAGCAGCTCGTCCACGGTGGCCGAGTTGCCGACGACGAAATCCTTGACCAACTTGACGCCCATGCTGCACACGTACTCGACCTCGCGGCGGACGATGGCCTTGGGCATGCGGAACTCGGGGATGCCATACACCAGCACGCCGCCCGGCTCGTGGAGCGCCTCAAAGATCGTGATTTGGTGGCCTAATTTTATCAGGTCGGCGGCGACGGTGAGGCCGGCCGGGCCGGCGCCGACGATGGCGACGCTCTTGCCGGTGGGCGGAGCAATTTCTGGAATAGTCAGTTCGCCTTGCACGGCTTCCCAATCGGCCACGAATCGTTCCAGCCGGCCGATCGCGACCGATTCGTATTTCTTGGAGAGCGCACAACTGCCTTCGCACTGACCTTCCTGCGGGCACACGCGCCCGGTGATGGCGGGCAGCGCGTTGGTCTCTTTGATCAGATTGATTGCGGCGCGAAAGTCGCCGACGCTTGTCAGCTTGAGGAAATCTGGAATGTTGATGTTGACCGGACAGCCCTTCATACAACTGGGTTTGGCGCATTCAAGGCAGCGCTTGGCTTCGGCCATGGCCTGTTCGGGCGTATAGCCGTGGGGGACCTCGTTATAGTTGTGGATGCGAACTTCCGGAGGCTGCTCCGGCATGGGAGTCTTGGTCGGAATAATCTGTTTCTTGGCCATGTCCAGCTACCTTTCCGCCTCAGCTACCGCAGCATCCAGATTGCACTTGTGCTCCCAACGTTCCATCGCCAGTTTTTCTTCAGCCTTGTAGAACGACAAACGAGACAACAAGAGTTCCCAGTTGACCTTGTGCGCGTCGAATTCGGGACCATCCACGCACACGAATTTGGCGCCGCTGTCCAACAGCACGCGACAGCCGCCGCACATGCCGGTGCCGTCAATCATCACCGTGTTCAGGCTGACGATGGTCGGCACGTCGTACGGTTTGGTCGCAGCGGCGACAAACTTCATCATGATCGCCGGGCCAATGGCCCACACACGGGTGATGTCCTTACGCGAGTCGAGCAATTCCTTGAGCGGCTCGGTCACCACCGCCTTGCGCCCGCATGAACCGTCGTCGGTCGTGACAATCATCTCATCCGATACTGCCCGCATCTTGTCCTCCCAGAACAAAAAAGCCTGGGTGCGGGCGCCCAGGATCGAGATGACCTTGTTGCCGGCCTCGTGAAGCGCGCGGGCAATCGGGTAGGTCGGCGCGATGCCGATGCCGCCGCCCACGCACACCACCGTGCCATAGTTTTCAATTTCGGTCGCGTGACCCAGCGGGCCGGCGACGGTAGCGAACGAGTCACCTTCGTTCAACCGGCCCATCTGCTTGGTGGATTTGCCCACTTCCTGGAAGATGAGCGTGACGGTTTTGTTCTCCCGATCATAGTCGGCAATGGTCAACGGAATACGCTCACCGGTCTCGTCCACGCGGACGATGACAAACTGTCCGGCCTTGGCCCTGCGGGCAACCTGCGGAGCTTGCACGACCATCAATTTGCTGACATCGCTTAGAACTTGCTTCTTGAGGATTTTGTACAACGGTCAACCTCCTGGTTCCCAAGTTGGCTGTGTTTAGAGTTGGGCCGTTAATATGATAAGGGCGGCTCTAAAAATTCCCTAGTTCAGAATGTCACCAGGAACGGGGGAAAGATGTCACGTAGCTTGACAGCCGACCCTCTCGAGTGCGCCGCCCGCCCGAAAGAGCCAACTCGATATGACTACTGGGTAGGTCCCGGCGTGGGTGTGGGCGTGGGCTGCGCCGTTATCCAGCGGAAAAGCCGGAGCGGGCTGGGCGGGCCAGCGTCGGCGTAAATCGGTGTGCCGTCCGCCTGCGTGCCAGTCTCTCGCACGACACGCACCTGCCACTGGAATGCCCGGCGTGTGTCGTCAGCCTTGGGAAACAACTCGACCGGGACACGCCAGCCCGTGGCGTGCGTGGTGAAGGTTTTTGGCGGCACACCACCGCTTACCTGCTCCAGGTGGATGAGATAGAATTCGTTCTGGCGCAAAATGCCAACGGAAGCCCACTGTAGCAAAATAGGTTCTTCGTTGCCTTCAAAGGTCTGATTGTTTGGGGGCGAGAGCAGCACCGGCGCTGGATACGTGGGCAGGCCGGTCGGCGTGGCTTGTGGTCCGGGCGTCGGTGTGAAAGCCGGGCCGATGGGAATCACCAACTGCTGACCGACGCGGATGGATTCGGCATCTTCTATCTCGTTGGTCTTTTGGATGACACTCATTGACACGCCGTACTTGATCGAGATGCCGAGCAGGGTGTCGCCCGACTGGACGACGTGCAGGACCGTCCCTGGCGTAGGGCCGGGCACAAAGGTTTCCGTCGGGCGCGGCGTGTTGGTCGGGTTCGGCGTGGAGCCTGAAGCAGGAATCTCAAGCACCTGGCCGACCTGGAGCTCGTCCGAGTTTCCCAAGCTGTTGAAAGCCTGGATTTTTTCGACGGTGGTATTGAATTTGTCGGCGATGGTGGATAAAGTGTCGCCAGACCGCACAGTATATTTCGTCGGCGGGACGGGCGTGTTGGGTTGTGTTGGCACGGGCGTCACCGTCGGCGTGGAGGTGGGCGGTGGAGGCGTGCGCGTCTCTGTGGGTGGCGGTGTCTCGGTCACCGTCGGCGTCGGCATCAGAGTGGGCTGAGGAACCGCCGGAGCGCGTGATCGAAAAAGCAATCCACCGCCGGCCAGCAAGATCGCGATGACGCCGATCAGGAGCATGACAAGCCGCCACGAGAATGCGCGCGCCGGTCTGATTTCCGGTGGGGGCGCGACCAGCTCGACCGGCAGCGTGAGGTCTACGCCGCAGATGAGGCACGTCTTGGCGCGCACCGACACGCTGGCTCCGCAGCTAGGGCAAGTCCGCGGTTGAGTTTCGGAAAGACTGGGAGGATTTTCTATCAATCGGTCTGTCCACGAATTACGCCAATTGACGCGAATAACACAAAGAATCCGTGGAGATTCGCGTTATTGGCGGAGAAAATCTAGGCCTTGATTCCGTCCAATCCCAATTCCGCCGCGTGTTCTTGTAGCGCGGCCAACACTAGGCCGATGTGTTCTTCGAGCGGCACGCCCAGATCGGCGGCGCAGCGTTCGATCTCTTGCCGGTTCACGCCGGCGGCAAAGGCCTTATCCTTCCACTTGTTCCTGACGCTCTTGATCGTCACGTCGGCAATATTCTTGGTGGGCCGCACCAATGCTACGGCAGAGATGAGACCGGTCAGCTCGTCCACGGCGGCCAATGCTTTTTGCATCGTCGTGGTGCGCGGGACGCCGGAATAGTCGGCGTGTGAAAGCATAGCGGTGATCATCTCTTCCGGCCAGCCGCGCTCCCGCATGATTCTTGCGCCCACGGCCGTATGCTCCGGAATCGTCGGATTCTGCTCGTAATCGAAATCGTGGATCAGGCCGAGGATGCCCCACAACTCTTGGTCCTGGCCGTAGCGGCGAGCGTAGGCGCGCATTGCAGACTCGACTGCCAGCGCGTGCTTGCGAAGCGAATCGGTCTGGGTGAATTCGCACAAGAAATTCCAGGCGTCGTCTCGGTTCACAGTGTCCTCATCCGTAGGGCAAGATGCCATCTTGCCCTACTACAAGAATCGAACCGCATCGCGTGCGGTTCGACTGCGATTATACCACAAGCGTGTGAGACGTGATGCGTAAATGTGATGCGTAATACGTGATGCGTAATACGTGATGCTATTCGCCGAAATGCCGGACGACTGAGATCAAGTCGGCCAGCACGCCAAAGGCTGTGGTCTGGGCTCCCGCGTCTTGTTCGATAAAGGTGAGGCCGGGCAGTACGTCGAAGCTCAAGCGCAGAATGCTGTCGGTCTTGGTGACGAGCGCGAACGGATCGGTCATGCTCACCTTCTCCGGCGCGACGCGCGTCTTGATAGTGTCGCCTTCTCGCCAGGCGTTACAGAGTAGCTTGATGCGCTGATTCTGTGTCATGGCTTCCTGCAGCATTTGTGGTGTCACATCACGGATACCGGTGCGGTCAATGTCAGTCGGGCGCAAGTCGCCGTCCATCAACACGTTGACGAGCACGGCCGTCTTGGTGGCGGCATCCCATCCGTCCACATCATTGCTCGGATCAGCTTCGGCCACGCCGATCACCTGCGCCTGCTTTACGGCATCGTCAAATGACGTGCCGCCTTCCATCGCCGTGAGGATAAAGTTGGTCGTGCTGTTGAGGATGGCGCGAAAGCTCAATAAATCAGCGCCTTGCAGTCCTTCGCGCGCGGCGGCAAAGATGGGTGCGCCGTCCATTACCGTGGATTCGAAAAAGAACGCGAGCTGTTTGGCGGCGGCGCGGTCGCGCAATTCGCGATAGGCGTGCGCCAGCGGTCCCTTGTTCGCCGTGACGACGTGCATACCGGCGTCTAGCGCCGCGCGGCAATGATCGAGCGCAGGCTGGCCCGTCTGAGGGTTGAGCGTGGACAGCTCGACGAGGATGTTGGCCACGCCGGAACGAATCAGGCCCAGGTTGTCGCGCGCTATCGCGTCAGGCAAGCGATGCAAGCTATCCAGCTTGCCGCCGCTTTCGAAGCTGGACAGCGCCGCATTCACGTCCAGACCGCTCGGGTCGGCGGCCAGTCCATGCCGTCCCGTGCTAATGCCGGTGAAGCGCCAGGTGAGGTTGTGGCGCTCGCGCAGCTCGTCGTTCTTGCGCTGCATCAATCGAACCAGCGCGCGGCCGACGTTGCCGAAACCGATCATGGCGATGTTCAGTTGCATGTTGCCTCCATAGTTCGTAATGCGTACAACGTAATGCGTAATCTTACGTTTCACGCATTACGTTTTACGTGTTATACTTTTCCCATTATCTTGACCAACACGGGAGAATTCCATGTCAGCTTTGTTTTCGCCTTTCACACTCTGCAGTGTCACGCTCCGCAATCGCATTGCCATGTCGCCCATGTGCATGTACACGGCAGGCGAAGATGGCCTTGCCACCGATTGGCACCTGGCGCATCTCGTCTCGCGTGCAGTCGGAGGCGCTGGATTGATCATCACCGAAGCGACGGCGGTCGAAGCGCGCGGGCGCATCAGCCCTAACGACCTGGGCCTGTGGGACGACGCACAGGTCGAGCCTCTGTCGCGCATCGTGCGGCTGTGCAAAGCTCAAGGCGCAGTGATGTGCACGCAACTGGCGCACGCCGGGCGCAAAGCCTGGAGCGCCCAAAAAGGTATTGGGCCGGCGCAGCCCATCGCACCGAGCGCCGTGTCGCACGATGCCGATTGGGTCGCGCCGCAGGCCCTGACCCTGGCCGAGATAGACGGTATTGTATCAGCTTTTCGCGCATCTGCGAAACGCGCTTTCGCCGCCGGATTCGACGCGATTGAGATTCACGGCGCGCATGGCTACCTGGTGCACGAGTTCCTTTCGCCGATCTCGAATCACCGGACGGACGAGTACGGCGGAACACTGGCGAACCGCGCTCGATTGCTGTTGCGCGTCGTCGAGGCGGTGCGCGAGGTCTTGGCCGAGTCGCAGCCGTTGTTCGTGCGCCTCTCGTGCACGGATTGGGTAAAAGGCGGGCTGACGATTGATGATCAAGTGCAGGTGGCGCGCTGGCTCAAGGTGCGCGGCGTGAACATGGTAGATTGCTCGTCGGGCGGCATCTCGATGTTCGCGCCGCCGGCCGGCCCGGGCTATCAAGTGCCGTTCGCGGAAAAAATCCGGCGCGAGGCGGGCATCGCCACCATGTCCGTTGGGTTGATCACCATGCCGGAGATGGCGGAAGAGATCGTGCGAGATGGTCGGGCTGACGTGGTGGCGTTGGGGCGCGAGTTGCTGCGGCATCCCTACTGGCCGCTTGACGCGGCGCGTGCGTTGGGGGCAGACATCACGTGGCCGAAGCAGTATTTGAGAGCCAAGCCGGCGTGAACGACCGCGGACCGCAGTTGTGCGGGCCGGGCGAGTGGAATACAATAATGGGGCTGTGCGTGTAGCTAGAGTTGGTCGCTGTCAGGGTGAGGAACAAGATGAAATTGGACAAGGAACTGTATCGCCAGACGTATGAACGGTATCGCAAGCTGAACGAAGCCGAATTGGTTGACCGCGCCTATAACGCTGGCCGGCTCACGCCGCAGGAAGCGTGGCAGCAGTATGTTGCGCTAGTTGAATTCTGTTGGAAGTTGTGTCCCGAGCCAGGCGAATGGCAGCGCAGGCAAAAGCTGGCCGACCTGGAACGCTATTATGCCAACGTCCGCAAGTTGGAAGCTTGGAGACGAGAGCATGGAAAAACTGCTTGAAGCGCCCCTGCGCAAAGCGGTGACCTTTTTGGAGGAGCACAGTTATCGTTATGCCATCATTGGCGGCGTGGCGTTGCCACAATGGGGCGTGATCCGCGCTACCAATGATGTTGACCTCAAAGTGCTTGTCCCGGACACCAACTATGCGGCGGTTCGCGAGGCGCTGCGCGCCACTTTTCCTCAACGCGCGCGTGAGCACGTCCCACGGGACCCGCTCATTGTCGCCGTCAACATTGATGGTGTCATCATTGACTTTTTGCTGGCGTTGCCCGGCTACGAAGAGTTGATTATCGAGCACGCCGTTCAACGCGACCTGGGTGGCTGGTCGGCGTGGATTTGCTCGGCAGAAGACCTGGTCATTCAAAAAGTTGTGGCCGGACGCGGCAAGGATTGGCCTGACGTGGAAGCGTTGTTGATCGAACAGCGCGGCAAACTGGACGAGGCCTACATCGAGGACTGGCTGGTTCAATTTGCCGAGGCGCTTGAAAAGCCGGAGCTGCTGGCCGAGTATCACGGTTTGTTGGCGCGGGTCAAGGCGTTGTGAGTTGCGCGGCCCTCGGCCCACGCCGACTTGACATTGCCACATCGAGCTGCGTGCAGGCCAGGTTCCCAGCTCGCGCCGGCAGAGTTGGCTGTTGCTGCAACTTCAATCACCGGGGTGCAGAACTTTTGCTCGAGTTGCCAACGCGGGCAAAAACCGGTAAACTAACGCAGGACAAAAGGAGCGACCATGCCACGACCTTTGGATATTGAAAAGCTGATCCGCATCCCGAGTGTGTATTCGCACCATGGACTTGGTCTCTCGCCCGACGGGGAGAGAGCCGCCGTGGTGTGGGACAAATCCGGGCAGTGGCAGGTATATCTCGTTCCTTTGACGGGCCGGGGCAAACCCGAGCCGATTGCGCCCGGCTCTGAGAGCCAGATGTCGCCCGTGTTTTCCCCGGATGGCAGACGCCTTGCTTTTGTCCAGGACTATTTCGGTGACGAGAACTATGACATTTTTGTACATGATCTCGTCATGGGTGAGACGCGTAACCTGACGCCCGACACACCCGATGAGACCATCAATCCCATCATTTCGTGGTCGCCCGATGGCAAGCGCATCGCATTCGTCTCCAATCGCGAGGCCGTGTTTGCCACTTACACGCTGGGCGTGGACAGCGCGGGTGATGTGCAGCGCGTGACGCATCACGAATACTCGGATGCGCTGGCCGAATGGTCGCCCGACGGGAAGCGATTGGCCGTGACCGCGCTGGCTCGCGGTCAAGATATGTGGGTGTTCGTCGTCCCGCTCGGCGGCGGCGAGTCAAGAATCGTCGGCGGGCCAACTGGCCCGGTGGATGCGCGGCAGGCATGCTGGTCGCCCGATGGAAAGCAGTTGGCGTTCACGTCCAGCTCGACGGGCCTCAATTCCATCTTTACCTTCAACGTGGAGACGGGTGCGCTGGTTCAGCAGACGTCCGGTCCGAACGAAGCGATTCAGCCGCACTGGTCGCCGGACGGCAAGCGGCTGGCCTTTACCTGGAATGAAGAGGGTAACCTGAGCCTTGGCGTCAAAGAGTTGGCGACGGGCGCGGTCAAGTATGTCCGCGTCGCGCCGGGCGTTCATGCCTGGCCGCAATTCACGTCGGACGGCAAGCTGTTGTTGTTCTTTTTTGAAGGCCCGGGCCATCCCAGTGACCTGTGGCGGCTCAACCTGGCGACGGGCCGTCCACGTCAACTCACGCACTCGCTGCCCAGGGAATTCAGAGGCGAAGCATTCGTCGAGCCAAAGGTTGTGCGCTGCAAGTCCGGCGGCCTGATCATCTCGGGTTTGCTCTACAAGCCGCGCCGCAGGCGCGGGCCATTGCCGGCGATCCTCTACGTCCACGGCGGGCCGACAGCCCAATACGTCAATGCGTGGCTCGCGCCGGTTCAACACCTGGTGAGCCAGGGTTACGTTGTGCTCGCGCCCAACTATCGCGGCAGCACGGGCTATGGCCGCGCTTTTCAAGAAGCTAATCGCTTTGATCTGGGCGGCGGCGACATGCGTGATGTGATTGCGGGAGCCAGGTTCCTCGTCCGCGAAGGTTATGCCGACCCCAAGCGCATCGCCATCACGGGCGCTAGCTACGGCGGTTACCTCACGATGACGGCGCTCACGCGCCATCCCAGGGTGTTTGCCGCCGGGTCCGCCATTGTGCCGTTCCTCAACTGGTTCACCGAAGTGGAGAACGAGCGCGAGGATTTGCAGTATTGGGACCGGCAGAATATGGGCGACCCGGTCAAGGATGCCGGCCGCTTCCGCGAGTACTCGCCCATCTTTTATATGGAAGACATTGTCGCGCCCGTGCAAATGATCGCCGGGGCGCATGACCCGCGCTGTCCGGCGTCCGAGACGGAACAGGCCGCTGCGCTGCTCAAAGACTCGGGCGTGCCACACGACATCATCATCTATCCGGACGAAGGCCACGGCTTTCGCCAGGTTCACAATCGCGTGGATGCCTATCGCAAGCGGGCCGAGTTCCTCAACATGCATTTGGAGGTTGGCAAACCCAAGGCGGCTGGAAAAAAGAAAGCGGCCAATCGCCACAAGTGAGGAGAGGGTTATGTCAAAAGACAAACTCAGTTATGACGTGGGTGCGCACAACGCATGGAGGTTAGAGTGACTGAACAAATCGCGTCGTATGGTTCGTGGAAGTCGCCTATCACAACGGATTTGATTGTCGCAGGTGGAATTGGCCTGGGGCAAATCACGCTGGATGGCCACGACATTTACTGGGTCGAGCAGCGACCGTCGGAGGGCGGGCGGAACGTCATCGTCAAGCGCACGCCCGAGGGCAAGCTGACCGACATGACACCCGCGCCGTTCAACGCGCGCACGCGCGTCCACGAGTATGGCGGCGGCGCGTTCGCTGTGGCCGATTCACAGGGGGCTGCGCCTGGCGTCATCTACTTTTCCAACTTTTCCGACCAGCGGCTCTATCGCCAGCGGCCCGGTTCTGCACCGGAGCCCATCACACCGACCATGGCATTGCGTTATGCCGATGGTGTAGTGGATCGCCGCCACAATCGGATGATTTGCGTGCGCGAAGACCATATGCTTTCCGATCAAGGGGCGGTCAATGCGCTGGTGAGTGTAAAGCTGGACGGCGACGACGCGGGGGGGCAAGTGCTCGTGGCAGGCAATGACTTTTACTCGTCGCCGCGCCTCAGCCTCGATGGGGTGCGGCTGGCCTGGCTCACGTGGAATCATCCCCACATGCCGTGGGACGGCACCGAGCTGTGGGTGGGCGAGTTGAGCGCTGATGGCACACTGGGCCATGTGGAGCGAGTCGCGGGCGGCGTGAGTGAATCTATTTGCTTGCCACAGTGGTCGCCGGAGGGCGTGCTGCACTTTGTCTCGGACCGGACGGGTTGGTGGAATCTCTATCGCTGGCGCGACGGGCGTGTTGAACCGTTGTGCCATAAAGACGCCGAGTTCGGATTGCCACAGTGGGTCTTGCGCCAATCGCTGTACGGATTTGATGCAGGTCGCATCATTTGTGCTTACGGCGAGCGAGGCAGGTGGCGCTTGGCAGACCTGGACCCTGCGACGGGCCAGCTCGATCCGATAGAGTTGCCGTACGAGGAGGTGTGGCAAGTCTGCGTCTCCGCCGGGCAAGTTGTTTTGGGCATCGGCTCGCCGACGGAACCGACCTCCATCATCCGGCTCGACCTGGCCACACGGCAGATCGAGATACTCGTGCGCGCGAGTGATGTCCCGGTGGACCCGGCGTATCTGTCTATCCCGCAAGCCATCGAGTTTCCCACCGAGCACGGGCTGACGGCGCACGGCTTTTTCTATGCGCCGCGCAACTCGGATTTTGCGGCTCCGCCCGACGAGCGCCCGCCGCTGCTCGTGGTCAGCCATGGCGGTCCGACCGGCTCGACTAGTAGCACCTTGAGTCTAGGCAAACAATACTGGACGAGCCGAGGCTTGGCCGTGCTCGACGTGAATTACGGCGGCAGCACGGGCTATGGCCGTGCATATCGCGAGCGGCTCAACGGGCAATGGGGCGTGGTAGATGTGGACGACTGCGTGAATGGTGCGCGCTACCTGGCCGAGCGGGGTTTGGTGGACGGCAACCGGCTTGCGATTAGCGGCGGCAGCGCGGGCGGCTATACGACGCTGTGCGCGCTGGCCTTCCGCCATGTATTCAAGGCCGGCGCGAGTTACTATGGGGTGAGCGATCTGGAAGCAATGGACAGGGACTCGCACAAGTTTGAGTCGCACTACAACCACAGCATGATTGGCCCTTACCCAGAACGGCGCGACCTGTATATTGCTCGCTCGCCGGTTCACTTTGCCGACCGCATCGAGTGCCCGACCATTTTCTTCCAGGGGCTGGAGGACAAGGTCGTTCCGCCCAGCCAATCGGAGGTGATGTATCAGGCCCTGCTGGCCAAGGGTTTGCCGACGGCTTACCTGGCGTTCGAGGGTGAGCAACATGGCTTTCGCCGTGCTGAGACGATCAAGCGCACGCTGGAGGCGGAGCTGTACTTTTACGCCCGAGTCTTGCGCTTTGATTTGGCTGACCCGGTCGAGCCAGTGCGAATCGAGAACCTGTAGGGGCGAGGTGACCTGTAGGGGCGAGGTGACCTCGCCCCTACTCGGTGAAAAAGGCACGATGTCAAAACGTCACAAGAAGAAGCCTGCACCTTCAAAGGCAACGGCGCCTCGGGAGCGCATCCCCAGCGCGGCGACCCTTTTTCGTTTCAGTGTGCTGGACGATCAATCTCGCGAGATAGTGGACCAGGCTGCCTCCACCATGGCGCCGATGCTGTGGCTGCGCGATGGCAAAATCGTCGAGCAGATCAGAGCCGCCCAGACGCCGGTTCAGGTGCTTGACCTGGCGGCTAGCGCGCACGGGCTGGCGGAAGCAGCCTGGATGGCACGCGTGCGCCAGCTCAGCCTGGCGGTAGTCCCACTCATCGCCGAGCGACTGCGAGCCAGCTGCGACATCCCGGATGAAGATGCGCGTGATACGGTGCGCGAGCGGCTGATTGCGGCCTTGCGCTGGACTGGCTTGTTGGGGGCCAAGGCGCTGCGCGAGTGCCTGGCCGATCTTGACGAGTACGGTCAGAGCCTTGCGTGCGTGGTGCTGGGATTGCTGCATGACACATCGAGCGCCGGCCTGATGTGGGATTATGTCCAAAAAATGAAAAACCGGCCTCAGTCGTACTTTGTCGGCGCCTTGTGGGGCTTGATAGACCTGAAAGACGAACGCGCCGGACAGGCCCTGACTGAATTGCTGGACGCCGAGCGATCTTTTTACGAGTTGTATGGGATGCTCGCACTGGCGGGCGATGCGCGTGCCGTCATGCCACTCATAGCCAGGATGCTTCAAGGGAAAAAGGATGACAGACAGGATGCGTCCGTGGCGCTGGCAGCCGTGGCCCAGCGCATCGGGCGCCAGGCGCTGATCGCTGAATTCGTCAAGATGTCGGCTTCCGATGTGGAGAGGGAACCGCTCGAAGCGACCGCCGACCGCTTTCTGACCTATCCCGTGAGCACGGTAGAAGAGCATTTTGAATTGTATTATCGTGGCCTGAGGAGCTATGCTCTGAATGTCTGATGGGTGGTCCGTGCTGGCGGTTGTCGCCACGTTCATCCCCCTGGTGCTCCTCGAACGCTGGATACACCAGCACATTCACGGTGTGGCGCTCCTGGCGACGCGGCACGACGACGCAGCCGTGTTGCTCTATGCGCTGCCGCTCTTGCCGGGCGTGCTGCTCCACGAGCTCAGCCACTGGCTGGCGGCCAAGCTCCTGGGCGTCAGGACCGCCGGCATGAGCCTGCTGCCTCAGCGCCAGCGCGATGGTCGCGTCCGGCTCGGTTCGGTCACGATCTATCAGACCGATGTGGTGCGTGCCAGCCTCATCGGCGTCGCGCCGCTCATCAGCGGCAGCCTGGCCGTGCTGGCGATGGGGCAATGGGTGTTTGGCGTGGGCGCGCTGGGAGAGGCGCTTCAGTCGGGGAAGTTTGAGGCGATCACTCAGGCGCTGGCGGCGGCGCTGAGCGCGCCGGACATGTGGCTGTGGCTCTACCTGCTTTTCGCCGTCGCCAACGCCATGCTGCCCAGTGAATCTGATCGGGAAACCTGGCCGCCCGTGATTTTGTTCCTCGCCGTCGTGGTTGTGGCGGCGTACGTTTTAGGCTTTAGCAACGTTTTGCTCGACCTCGCCCCGCTGGTGACCTCGGCGCTGCGCTGGCTCGCCGTCGCGTTCGCGTGGACGATTGTCGCCGATGTGCCGTTCATCATCGTGATTGCGCTAACCGAACAGATGCTGAGTGCGGCAAGTGGGCGTCGGGTGTATTACAAGCGAGTGGACAAGAAGAAAGTACACAAGTAGACAAGGCGGTCGGCCTTCGTGTCTCCCTGTCACCTTGTCCGCTGACGCGTGTCACCTTGTCTACTCGCAAGTCTTTCCGCCTGCCACAGCATGGCGAGCACCAGGATGCCCAACACGATCAACGCGATCAGCTTGTAGAGCCTCGACGACACCACCAGTGTGAGTGTGCCGAACACTGCGCAAAAGGTGTAATACCCCGCCACAATCTTCCACTGCGGAATGCCCGCATCGAGCAATCGAAAGTGCAAATGATCGCGCCCGCCCGCGCCGACGGACACGCCTCGCCGCGCGCGCCGGAAAATGAGCCAGGCAACGTCAATGATGGGCACCGCCATCACGAGCAGAATTGCCGCGACCTTGGCTCCGCCGATGATGGCCAGGCACCCCAGTGTGTAGCCCAAAAACCACGCGCCCGACGACCCCATGAACACGCGCGCTGAAAGATTCCAGGGCAGAAACCCCGCACACACGCCCAGCAACGCCAGTGGCAAAAGCGAGACGCTCGTCTGCGGTGGGTTGAGCCGGAACGCCGCGTTGATGAACAGCACGCCGCACGCTATCGCCGTGACGCCGGCCGCCAGCCCATTCAATCCATCGAGCCAGTTGACCGTGTTAACCATGCCCATGATCCAGAACATGGTGAACGCGACCGTGAACCATAGCGGGAACATGATCTTGTCGCCATTCAATGGGCTGTAAAAGTATTCGACAAAGATCAGGAACACAATCGCAATGCCCGAGGCAGCGGCGTGAATGACATACTGCCAGTGCGGATTGAGGTTCCATCGGTCATCCGCAAAGCCGGAGAGAAAGATGAACATGCCGCCCGCCAGCAGGCCGATCAGCCGGATGATTTCATTCGGGTCAAAGCGCGGGACAGGCAGCCATTGCGCGGCCAGCGCCGCGAGCGTGAACGCCAGGTAAAGCGCGATGCCGCCCGTGCGCGGGACAAGGCCGCCATGCTGACGTCGCCCGCCGGGTGCATCGGCCAGCCCCAGTCGCCGACCGACGAATCCGGCGAGCGGGGTGAGCGCAAAAGCGAGAACGAAGCCGAGCAGAAAAATAATGAGGAAATTCATGAGGGCTGACCGCAGACTCGGATTCGAACCCGAGTCTGCCACCGTTGAACGTCAAGCGTTCATGCGCCGGCTGGCTGCCTGGTCAGGCGCGGATTGATGAGCCGCGAGCGCGGGGGAGCTACAGCTTCGATTTCGACATAGACGACGGGGATCTCGCGCGCCTGGCGAGCCGTGTTCAGGTTGATGCGATACAATTCCGGATCGTCCTTGGGCAGCAGCACGACTTGCGCGCCGTCGGGAATCTGCTCCAACATTTCCGGGTGTTTCAGCAGGTATCGCTCGAACTCAAAGGACAGTGTGATATTCTTTTCGGTCACCGTCTCGGGAGTGTATTTCATCTTTCCATCTCCTGTTCATAGGCGGTACGGTAACGCTTCCAGTTGGTTTTGATGTCGCGCTCACCCGATGCCAGTACTTATTCGCGAGAGTAACCGCTGAACGTCTGCTTGTCTGACGACATATTCCTTTTCGCCCACAACGTTCTCCGGTGGAATGGCAGATGCTTGTGTTTGTCATTGTACCCGCAAGGCAGGGGAGCGTCAAGGCAACGGATGGCCTTCGGCAAGCGGATAATCGGAAGCTTGGGCCAAGTCTTCCTCTGCGCATCAGCGATTGGGAGAATTGTAGCCAGTTTCCCGTAGAACTGGACAGCGGTACATTGGGCCATTTTGGCGCGAATTATATGCAGTGAATTTTCTTGACAATTCTGCCGAGGCTGGCATGATGGTGCGTATTTCGATGAAGGAGTGCCATCATGCCTCGGCGCAAGATTGAGTTGGATGTCAAAGTTCGCATCATGCGTGAGCGTCTGCGACTAGCAAGCGTCGAAGACATTCCGCGCAAATATGGTGTGTCGGAACGTTCGGCATTCAACTGGTATCGCAAGGTCCTGGATGCGTTGCCCGATATCCTGGCAG
>CAYGWJ010000281.1:0-7145 GCA_964353405.1 uncultured Anaerolineae bacterium | reverse complement strand
CTGCACGTGCTGGATTACGAGCGCGCCAGCCACGTGATCAAGACGGCTTTGCACATTGGCGTTGGAGTTTGCTATTGTCGCCACAAGATGCAACACGTGGGTCATGCGTGCGATGCGCCGATGGATATTTGCATGACGTTCAATGGAACGGCGGCTTCGCTGACCAAATATAGTTATGCACGCGCCGCGAATGTGTCCGAGTGCATGAGTCTGCTGGATGAAGCCTACGAGCATGGTCTGGTCCAGTTTGGTGAAAACGTCCAGAGCGGCGTCAACTTTATCTGCAATTGTTGCGGCTGTTGCTGTGAGGCGCTCGTCGCCCAACGCCGCTTTGGCTCGCTCCATCCGGTTCACACGACCCGCTTTATTCCGCAGGTCAATCAAGCGACGTGCAACGGCTGTGTCAAGTGCATGAACGCCTGCCCGGTCGAGGCCATGACGCTCGTCTCGGCGAACGACCCGCGCCATCCCCAGCGCCGCAAGGCCAAAGTCGACCAGGATATGTGCCTCGGCTGCGGCGTGTGCGTCCGCGCCTGCCCGACGAACAGCCTGTCGCTGCAGTTGCGGCCCGAGCGCGTGATGACGCCGGTCACTTTAACGCACCGCGCCGTCGTCATGGCGATTGAGCGCGGCATGCTGCAAAACCTCATCTTTGACAACCAGGCGCTGACGAGCCATCGCGCGATGGCGGCGATTCTGGGCGTCATCCTGCGCCTGCCGCCGGCCAGGCAGATCATGGCGAGCGAGCAGATGAAGAGCAAATATGTGGTAACATTGCTCAACTGGCTCAAGCTGTAAAGGGGGAATCGAAATGAACTATCGCAAGTTCGGACGCACCGGCTGGAGCGTAAGCGATATCGGTTACGGCATGTGGGGCATGGGCGGGTGGACAGGCTCGGACGATGCCGAGTCGCTGGCCTCGCTTCAACGCGCCGTCGAATTGGGCTGCAATTTTTTCGACACGGCCTGGGGTTATGGCGCAGGTCACAGCGAAGGCTTGCTGGGGCAGCTCGTGCGAGCCAACCCGGGCAAGCAGCTCTACACGGCGACCAAAATCCCGCCCAAGAATTTCAAATGGCCCAGCCGCCGCGAGTTTACGCTCGACGATTGCTTCCCGCCTGACCACATCGAGGAATACGTCCACAAGAGTCTAGAGAATGCCGGCCTCCCAAGTTTTGACCTGATCCAGTTCCACACCTGGGAAGATAATTGGGCCGTGGACGATCGCTGGGCCAAAAAGATGGATGACCTGCGCCGCCAGGGACTGGTGCATGCAGTGGGCATCAGCATCAACCGCTGGGAGCCCTGGAACGGCGTCAAGGCCGTGCGGAGCGGCCTGATTGACGCGGTTCAGGTGATTTACAACATCTTGGACCAGAACCCGGAGGACGAGCTGTTCCCCGCCTGCGCGGAAATGGACGTGGCTGTGATTGCGCGTGTGCCGTTTGACGAAGGCTCGCTCACCGGCACGCTGACCAAAGATAGCCGGTGGCCCGCGAACGACTGGCGCAGCACCTACTTTGTGCCGGAGAATCTCTACGCCAGCGTTGAGCGCGCCGACGCGCTCAAGCCGCTTGTGCCGGAAGGCATGACGATGACCGAGATGGCTTTGCGCTTCATTCTAAGCAATGCCACCGTGAGCACCATCATCCCTGGCATGCGCAAGCTCGGGCACGTCGAGGCCAACATCGCCGCCGGTAATGCCGGCCCGTTGCCGGCGGAACTGCACGCCAGGTTACGTCCCCATCGCTGGGATCGTCAACCGACCAAGTGGTCTCAGTAGCCAGGGGGGAGAGCCATGGATCGCCGTGTGCCTTCACCGACCAACGATTCGATTGACCTGTATATCCGCACCTACTATTCGCTGCTGCGGTCGAGCGGCCAGGTGCAGGTGCGCAGCCTGGAAGAGACGCATCGCACGATGGGTTCCAGCCTGCATTCGGGCGCCGACGACCCGGAGCCGGACGTGAGCGCGTTCATCTATGCCGCCCAACGCTTACCCGAGTGCATGGTGGAGACGAACCTGGTGCTGCTGGGGCAATCGCGTGAGGTGTTTGCGCGGCGCGGCTATCCCGGCGTGGAGCAGTGGCAGCCGGTGTCCTCGCCTGGCCGGCGCAGGCGAATGTTCTTTGACGGGCAGAGCACGCTGGCGGCTTACATTGCCAGCGTCTCGGACATTGACGACCTGATTCCGCAACTGGTGGCTTTCGAGATCGAGTGGAACAAGCTGCACGCGCTGTTGAACGGCTCGCACCTTTTGCTCGACTGGGGCGCGCCCGACGCCGCCCAGGTTCGCGACGCGTTAGAGTTGGCCGAGCATGACTTTAGCCGGCTGGGTGGTTTGTGGAAGGACAAGTTGTGGGATCGCCTGGCGGCGATTGCCCGCGCACCCAAAAAGATGGCGGTTCATCTGCTGGCCGGGTCGGCGAACGATTATCGCAAAGCAACGCGCGGCTGGTGGAACGCAGTGCTCGATCAAGTGCCCAGCGTGGACTTGCGCGAGCGGCCCGTGTACTTTGTGTCCAGCAACACGCACAGCCTGGTGAATTTGCTCGCCGGCTATGCGCGCACGCGGCAGGCCGATATCCTTGCATCGCTGGCGGCGGATGATCCGGAAAACCTGCGCGACGAGGTCAAGGCGGCGCAACAGGCCCCCTCATCCGGACAATTCGACAATCTGCTGTACTATTTGCTGCGCAAGCACCTGCAAAAGCCCGGGCATGAAGACGAGCTGCGCGCCTGCCTTGAATTCGAGCAGGCGCATGGCGTCTGGTACGCGCACGCGCAATCGTACCTTGACGTGGATGTTCAGGTGATCGAGCTGAACCAGCTCGATCCAGCGCAGTTTGACCCGCGCTTGAGCCTTGCGGGCCTGGAAAAGTTAAAGAACAGCCCGGCGGTGATCGTGAACATTGACTATCCGCTGGGTGCAGCGGCTTGTAACATCCTGACGGAAATCATCGCGTGTGTCTCGGGCCTGGCGGGTGTGTACGTGATGGGCAAGGCGGCCACGCTGAACGGGCGCGTGGGCGACGTGATGATTCCCAACATCAGTTACGACCAGCATTCGCGCAATTCGTACCTGTTCCGCAACTGTTTTGTGGCGGACGACATTGCGCCTTACCTGCACTATGGCACCGTCTTTGATAATCAAAAGTCGGTCACGGTGCGCGGCACGTTTTTGCAGAACCGCGACTTTATGCACGTGTTCTACAGCGAGGGCTATACCGATATCGAGATGGAAGCCGGGCCGTACCTCAGCGCCGTCTACGAAGACCTGGCGCCCAAGCGTCACCCGATGGACGAGATTGTCAATCTGTTCCTGCTGTCGCGGTATGACCTGGGCTTTTTGCATTACGCGTCTGACACGCCCTACAGCCGCCGCCAGGAGCTCTTGTCCAAGAGCCTGTCATACTTTGGCATGGATGCCACGTATGCGTGTGCCGTTGCGATTCTGCGCCGCATCCTTCAGAACGAAATCCACTGAGTTGCAGGATTCCCTCTCCCCCAACCCCTCTCCCATTGGGAGAGGGGAGCAACTCCCTTCTCCCCATGGGAGAAGGGTTGGGGATGAGGGGAAGCTCGCGCAGGCGCTCAAGACGGCGGTTGACCCGGAGCGGTTCGAGGTGTTCAGCGGGACGCGCTCGCTGCCGTTCGAGGCGGGGGAGCACAAGCGGATTGTGGTCAAGGTGATTGATCCGCGCGGGAATGAGGTGATGCGGGTGGAGGGGGAAAAGTATCAGGCGAGGTCAGCCGGACGCGCGATGCGCTTGAGCCAGTCCACCCGGTCAAAGTCCGCGTCAAAGCTTGCCAGGAAAGGAATGTTCCGGTTTCGGCACGAGAGGGCAATCAGCGCATCGTTGAAATTCATCTCGCCGTCGGTCTGTTCGACCAGCGCGATGACGTCATCGGAGAGATTCGGTAAATCAGGATACAACCACAAGATAGATTTCGTCGGGAATTCAGCCTTGAGCTGTGCCAGGAGAGCGGGCAACTGTGCCGTGCGACGCTTTTCATGTGTGCGTCGAGCCAGCGCGCTGATGGCTTCGGCCAAGACGCAGTCGAACACGACCGGCTGCAAGTCGTGCGCCTCAAGTGCAGCAAACAGTTCTCGAGTCGGCGTGTGCCAAACATCCTGCTCATCAAGCATCCCAATGACGATATTTGTGTCTAGCCCGATTTTGGCTGCCATGCGCTAATCACCATCATAGAGGGCTTCGCTGTCGGCCAACGCGTCGCCGCCCAGTGATACGATGCCGGTAAGTCTCTTCAGGCTGCCCCATGGAACAGCCCGGTTGGGGTAAAGGTATTTGCGTTTATGGGATTTGCGCTTTTTCTGTTCAAGCGGCATCACAGTTACGCGCACCTCAGCGCCTTCGGGCAGCTTGAGCGGCGTCTGTAGTTTGAGCGTGCCCTTGGAATAACGGGCCAGCAAATCCGGATAGGTCGCCATCTTGTTCACCTCATGAGCATTCTGTTCAATAGTATACACTAGACTTGACAGGTCTTCAAGGCCCTCGAGTCCTGCGGGCAAAGCGATGACCAAGGAGTTGGAAAGGCTGCCACGGCCAGAATAATGTCTCTGACATCATAACTCTCAATAGCAGCACTTACGGCAAGACTATTAACAAGACCTTCGAGGTCCCTGTCCAACCAAAGGTTGGCGCGACCTCGAAGGTCTGCTTCAAGCCAATCTTGCTCTAGTTGCGCTTCCGCGCTAAGGCGAGCGTGCCAACTCCCATACCCAGAAGGCCCACACCCGCCACCATCAACACTAAAGGCAGGGCAGCCCAGGGTGATTGGCCGCCGGACTTGGGCAGCGTCGCGGGCGCGGGTGCAGGTGCGGCAGCGGCCGCAGGAGCAGAAACGACCGCGGGTTGGAGCGACCTGTAATAGTCCGCAATCTGCCCGGCCTGCTCGTCGCTCACCTGCGTCGTGCTGAACATGGGCATCTTTTGGAACGGCGTGCGGAGCTGCTTGAGCACATCCGCTACGGCAACCGTCCGACCCTTGTCGGTGAAGCGGGCCTTGATGAATCCACTCGGATCACTGCCGTGGCAGGCCACGCAGCGCTTTTGATTGAACAGGACCTTGCCCGGCATATCACCTGCCGCCGCCGTGTACGTGGTCGGCGTAAAGGATGCCGGCTTGGTTAGCGTCTGCATATAGGCCCAGATGTCCTTCAAGTCCTGATCGGCGATGTGCTTGTCGTCAAAGGCTGGCATATTTGCGCGCGGAGTGCGCACCTGCTTGACAACTTCATCCAGCGTCCTGGTCGTGCCGGCCAGCGGAGCCGCATACTTGCCTTCGCCGTTCGGGCCATGACAGCTCTTGCACAGATTTGCGTCCCACAGCGTCTTGCCCTTGACCGGGTCGCCGCCTCCCTGGGCCAGCGCCGATCCGGCAATCAGAACCAGCATCACTGATAACAATATACTCACCACAAACATTTTGCGCGACATGATCTGTTCCTCCTGGTTTGGCTTTGGCTGATAGAATCGTTCGATAGTAAAATGAATTGTGCATTTTGTGACTAGTCGAGCTGTGTGTGACCTCCTTGTCGCGTGTCAAAGGCCGTTTGGCCGGGATGATAAAAGCGCCTTCAGTCATATATACGCCGACCTGGTTAGGTTTGGATTTACCCCCGTGGGTAAGTGCGGGTGAATTGCCCGTGAGAAGTCCCAGGGGTTGCCCCTGGTTTCTGACGGGCTTGCCCGTCGAGAATCTGGGGCCAGACGGTACGCGAGAGCCGTGCGCCAGAATCCAAAATCCATGTAATGTCGTATAATTGCTATAGATGAATAGCGACGACCGTTCACGGTCATCATTACAATACATCTGAGGTGAAACATGGACCTGGCTCGCGTCTTTTACGCAGTTTTGAATATCCATCCCTGGCATAGTATGGTCGTTCACTTTCCCATCGGGCTGACGGGCGCGGCGCTGTTCTTTATCGTGCTGGCCCTCTGGCGCAAGAACGAATCGCTAGAGCATGCGGCATTTTTCTCGATCTCGCTGGCGGCGGTCAGCACCGTCGTGGCCGGGCTGACTGGCATGAGAGATAACATTGTCCGCTTTGAGGGTGGCGCGCCGCTGGTCAGCGTCAAGATTTTCCTGGCGGTTACACTGCTGATATTGACGACCGTCACGGCGGTCACTCGCTGGCGGCAAAAGCAAGTACTTTGGAAACCAGCCACGATGGTGCTGTATGTACTGGCCTTTGTCGCCAGCTTTGGCCTGGCCGCCACTTTGGGCTTTTTGGGCGGCGTGATCTTGTACGGGATGTGAGGAGGCGCTCGTGTCCAGTTCACTTTGGAAAACGGGAGCGCCTGTGACGCGCTCCAAGCCTATTGTGCGACCTGGCCCCGTGCTCGTGCTGCGCCAACTCTTGGTCGCTGCCTTGATTGCGGTCCTGTGGGGCGCAGTGTTGGTGGGCTACACGCAACTTGTGAGAGTGCAAATCCCGACTCCTGCCGCCGCGTCCGGCCCACGGGCAACGCGAACCCGGTCGCCTGAAGTTGCGCCGACGGCTGTCGCTGCCGCAGTCCGGCCGCCGGCCACGGCAACATTGCCTGCGGCTTTTCCGACAGCGGCCGCCACGGACGCTCCTGTACCCGCGACGAGCACGCCGGCAGCGGCGACCAGCACCCCGGCGCCTGCGACGAACACGCCAGCAGCGGCCCGCCCGGCCACAACGGCTGCCGCTGCGCCTCTAGCGGGAGCCGTGAGCTTTTCCAAAGATGTATTGCCCATCTTTCAGAGCGTGTGCGTCAAGTGCCACGGCGGGGAAAATACCAATGTCAGCCTGTCGCTCAAGTCGTACGCCGATGTCATGGCAGGGTCAGAGAACGGCCCGGTGATTGATCCCGGCAAGTCGGGTAACAGTCTCTTGATCGAGCTGATCTCGAACGGCAAGATGCCCAAGAAGGGGCCCAGGCTGCTGCCGGCTCAAATCCGTATCATCACCCAATGGGTGGACGCGGGCGCGCCGAACAACTGACTTGTCTCTACAGCGTCACACGCCGGAAACAGACGCGATCCCCCGGCACGAGTTGCGCTAACAGTGGCAGGTCTGGCCCGATGACAACGGCAATCTGCGGATAACCGCCGACGGTCTGCCGGTCTGCGCCGAGAACGATCGGCTG
>CAYGWJ010000280.1:0-9646 GCA_964353405.1 uncultured Anaerolineae bacterium | reverse complement strand
CCCGCCGCGCAGGCCGTATGGGATAATCCCGCCGATGCCGCCGCATACGACAACATTCCCTGGGAGCCAGGCGATGCCATATCAACGCGGTGATGTCGTCTACGTTCCGTTCCAATACAGCGAACTGTCTGGCGGCAAAGTGCGCCCTGCCGTTGTGGTCAACAGCGCCGAGTTTCAAGCTGCGGAGCAGTTGTACATCATCGCCGCAATCACCAGCAATGTCGCAGCCTCACCCCTGGGACATTGAATCGTGGATGCGACTTGCGCCGGTTTAAAAGTGCCCAGCCTGGTGCGTCCAATCTTGCTGACCTTGAGCCATCAAGTGATGGGAAAAAGTGTCGGTCAGTTATCGCCAGACGACATGCGGCAGGTGGATGTGATGCTTCGTCGCGCGTTAGGGTTGGCATAACCCTGAATGTGGATCGCGCTTGGATGGACCTCGAACTGCTCACGCGAGAAGATGCCGCAGCCTGGTAACGGACATCCGCCACTGGGCGGAGGACCAGGTGCGCGCGGCGGAGGAGAGCGAACAAGGAAGCCTGAGATGAATGGCTCGCTCGCCTTTCTGCAAGACAACGAGCGCCAGGCGCTGGCCGAATACGTTGGCCGGTTGCTGGCCGCCGAGGGCTGGCGCATACAGAATGTGATTCTGTTTGGCTCAAGAGCGCGCGGCGATGCGAATGCGGATTCCGACCTCGACGTGCTCGTGATCGTTGACCGCTACGATAGCCAGACCGACCACCTCGTGACGAAAACTGCCGCACGTGTCTCGCTGGAATATGACACGCTGCTCAACACACACATCGTCACCGCCGACCGATGGAGTGAGATGCGTCGGTGGGTGGCCACCCTATGGCAGCAGGTCCAGCGCGATGGCGTGCCTCTGCTTCCAGAATCAACCCTGGTCTGATTCACTCATGGTCCCTTCCTCGCCTGATGGATGTGAATGCCCGCGCTGTGCCAGCCACCCCCATCCATGCAGCGGATGGCCTCCGGCCAAACCGACAGCCTGCACCAAGCCGTGCCCGGCAAAGCCGGACATGCGGTGTAAGCTGATGGACGACCTGCATCCGTTTACGCCGAGCGGATGACATCCGTTGTGCTTCCCCCCACAGTATACAATCTCAATGCATATGCTGGCACTGGAACAGTCTCAGGAGTCCAGGAAACATGAACATCAATTGTCGAACACAGTTGCAGTCGGCCCGAAAAAGCCTGATTTCAACCTCATCCAGTGTCCCGGCAACAGGTCCAGGCGAATTTCACTCGTGGAAACTCCAATAGAATCAAGGGTTTTCACGCATCGTGAGCACCATGGAACTGGCAAATGGGCACCGCTCGAGTTCAAAAATGAGCAAATTGGGCAAGCGAGAACTGTGTACGGCATTTAGAAACCCGTTTTCCTGAGTTCCTGAGTCTAGCATATTGCGCGAGCGGAAGTATAATACTACCTAACCATCATAAGGTTCTGCAATCGCGATAAGTCAAGTCTATGGAGTAACACATGGCCGGTGGTGAAACCAGCTACTTTGGTTTTGAATATCAAATATACGTTTCCGTATTGGTGATGCTCCTGCACCACGAACGATCAGATTTTGCAGAACTGGAAATTGAAACCGCTTTTGGGAACGACGCGACCTTGAGAAGACTGCAATCCGAAGAAACCAAAACGCTGGATCTGACACTGCACAGACAAGGCCTATTAGAACAAATCCAGGTCAAAACAAAAAGCCGTAGATACGCGTGGCAACCTAACGAATTTCGTGACGTGCTAATGAAAAAAGATGAGAGCCAACCTATTGGGTCACGCCGCACCTTGCTCGAGCATTTGATGGAAAAACAAGATGATGTTTTTGTGTTCATTACCAACGGTGTTGTAACTGAACCACTTTCCGAATTGCTTGCGGATATCCAGACATTGCACAGAGAGATTGTAGGCGCCTCGTTCGCAAGCACACGGGAAAGAATCATTGCGAGCGTACGGAACGACGATGAATTACGGCAATACCTGGAGGCCAACCTCAGCAACGATTTGCTACAGCGGATATTTATTGTTGATAGCCTTAGGTTGGAGGATATCCAGCGGCGGATCAATCAGACATTGCTTCAAGCCTATGGAATTCCGGCCGATGCGACTTCTCAAAGAGCACAAGTGCTCGTTGACATTGTTCGTGACCGAATGCTACATAGTGAAGGCCGAGGTGGAATAACGGCTAAGGAGTTGGAGGGAATAGTCGGCAAACCTGGATACCGTGTTCCATATCCCGATTTGACAGACAGGTTCGTCACTACGGATCACTTCCTTCAATCCGCCAAAAGATTGGATGACCAGCATATTGTCATTCTCAGCGGGGAACCCGGTGTGGGCAAAACCGCGATTGCGAGAGCACTGGTAAACGCTTATGCTCAAAAGCGATATCACACGCCTCTCGTAGGTTGGGATGCCCATCTGGCAATTGTGCGAGCATGTATTGACGGAAGCGATACCATTTTCCTGCTTGATGACATTTTTGGTGCCATGGACTTGGAGGCACAAAGTGCTGCTTTGGGGAACCAATTTTTCGATATCGTTGGTCAGCTTCAGCGTGCCAATGGCCGCGTTAAGGTCGTAATTACATCGAGAAGTAATGTTCTTGCCCGTGCCGCGCAGCAAACACGAATGGGCCAAATGGACTTGAGGCCTTTTATTCTAAATATTCCAGATCCGACTGTTCAACTCAAACGAGAAGTGCTTACCGTGCATCTGCAACGCTGTTCAGACGAACTGCGGGAAGCTGTCGTTTCGCAAGTTGATTTTTTGAGGTTTGAGAACTTGGTGCATGTTCGGCAATTTGCAGAAGAGATTATCCGATCCGCATCAAGTAATCCCAATGATATACGGAACGTTCTCCAACGTGCTCGACCAAGTGCCTACGAGTCCTGGATTGCACAGCAATCAGATGCTAATCGCCTCTTGTTATACGTTTTATGGAGTGTGATCAAAACGAACTCTTTTGCCTGGGAGCAAGATTTGCGGCGTATCTATAATCTGGCATCTGCTTGCGCGAAGCTTTCTGAGCCGCCAGGCTTTGGCACCTGGTATGACCATACGGTCGCTTACCTGCGGGATCATCAGAGCCGGATTTATGAGACACCATACAAAACCTTCAGTTTCATTCACCCTCTGCTTCAACAGGCCGTCGAGACATACTTGGAAACAAAGCAGATAGGCTTTGAAAGTTTTCTAAGTTGCCTAATTGAACGTCTTGTTGAGTCTGACCATCCTTTGGACCAATCCATTGCAGCTATGCTATGCCTGAAATACCGTCTTCGTCTGGAAAATTTCGCTACCACACTCGAACACCTCTCCGAGTCCCCCTATGTACAAACCAAGGAAGCGATCATTAGATTTGGCGGTGCACGCCTACTCGCATCTTCGGAAGGAACTGCAGAAACCCAACGACGTTTCCTCTACAGGCCTTACCACTGCCAAGTGAATGCCAGCGGTCATCTTGTTACAGCAAAGGCGTATGAGGGAGTGGATGCGTTTGAGATATTTAGCTCTGAGATGATGTCAGAACAGGGGTTGTGGTATCTTGGCATGTCAGTTGAACAAGAGCTTGTAGAGCGTTTTGAGAGAGCAGTACAAATTATCAGTATTTCACAACTCAATCCACTTGAACGGTACAGGTTCGGCAGATGGTTGTATAGGGAAGCAACGGCAACTCCTGAGACTGCCCTTTTTAGCTTGTTATCCCAACTTGCTACTGACCCTATTTCGTTTGTACGCGAGACCGTTGCAAGATTCTTCTTACGAAAAGAAGTCGCTAATTCTCTACAATACCAACAAATTCTCAGAAACCTGTGCGCTGATAACCATCCATATGTAAAGATTGCAATGTTGGAAGATGCCATTCTCCCTAACTGGCAGTTTCAGTCTGCTGAGGTGCAAGAAAGTTGGCTCGCAATGGTTGTGGACATGCTAGATGATCCTTTTGTCCGCTTACATGCGGCCACCGGGCTCATTGACATGTCTGGAACTCACTACGACTATCATGCCGAGCACACCCACGAGCAGAAGAAGCAATGGTTTATCGCTATTGCCCCAAAGTTGTTAGCGTACCAATTTGAACATTGGGAGTCTTTTGATCGCTTCCTGACCAAGTTCGACGATTATTTTCCAGAACTGCCGGTTCCTTATCGCACTCAGCTACTCCGAAGTGTAGCTGGGTATGTGAACAAGTCGCCAGAGTCTTCAGAGGATACCCTGTATACTATCAGAAGGTTGGTATTCAGCGGAAATATGAACCAAGAAGAAACAGACATTACAATTGACCTGATTAGAAACCTGTCTCCTTGGGGCCGTACAGCTATCTGCTATGCTTTTGCACGTGATTATAATGACCTTCCCGACACACGTTTCCGCGACTTTGTTCATCGCCCATTCTACAACGAAGCACCAAGTGAGTACCTTGCAGAACGTGCTGCCAGCATTTTAGGCTTCTTGAGCAAAATCTCTGTCCAAATTGATGAACTCCCTGCTCCAATTCGCAAACATAGTGATGCAAACATCCATGCTGCAATTCGCGAATACGTGTCTGAGCAGGACGATGCGTTCAAGAAAATGATCATCTTTATCGCCTACAAATATGAACGCGCCTACCATATTGCTAGTGCAAGCGACAGCCTTTATCGTGATGACCTCGTGTGTGACCTAGTTCGTGACTTTGCCAGCTCAGGAACTGACGATGATGCTACATTCATAGCAGACGTACTACTCAGAGCCGGATACTACCGGTATGAGGCTTCCGATGAGCCCTTTGAAAATAGTGCGTGGCTCAAGTTGGTTGAATTGTTTCTCTATAACGATAGATCTGACGTTTGTAAACGAGTATGTGATATCGTTTTTGCCGCGAACATAGCGAGCTCTGTGCACAACGTAAGAACGTTTCTGATGTTGGTCTACCGTCTATTGAATCACCCGAACAAGGAAGTTGAAGAATATGCATTCCAAGTGCTGGATGAAAACTTTCAGCAGGTTTGGAAACTGGTCCTCAGTACTCGCCTGCCAAATGATTGGAGAAAAGAGATAGAACAAACTTGGTTTTCGAAAGAGTTTTTGGCCAAACTGAGCGAGAAGAGTTCGGCTTTCAAGATATGGCAGAAGATAGCTTTGGCAGTTTTCCCGCACCGAGACAATTGGCAAGAGTTGCCCGCAGAGTCAAAACAGTTTATTGTGGATCTTCTCGCCGAGTCTGCTTACACCGAGAGACCAGAACTGGTTGAATTGGTGGAATCTTTCTATGACCGCATAGGGAAACTGCTTACCGAGGGACAGCGTAAACAGATTGAGGAGGCGCTGTATGTGGAAGAACCACATAGACGCGATCTTCGAGGAAGATTACAACAGCTAGAACGTGACTGGAATTTGGATAAGCTGTTTCCCAAAGTTGACTGGTCTGTTTACTTTGGATAGCCCTGGTCAATCATGAAACGTAACTTGCCCAAGGGGTCGTTGTGCGTAAATCCTGAAATCTTCACGCCGGCTCAAATAAATAGCCATCATCGGCAGTTTTTCACAGTCACGCCAGCGGCAACCCTGCTCGCGCCTCAGCCAGAAAGGAATTGGCCCATAAGACCAGCGTCCCCCTTCCACCCAAGCCAGGGAGCGTCCGCGACCAGGCTGGCAAACGTGGCAACAGCCGTAGCGAAACCCGTTTTCTGCGAGGAAGCGGGTTTCTATGTCGTTATTCAACTGTGGTATACTACCTTTATCACTTTCGCGGTTCGCCCGATGGACAAGATTCAAGCCATTGATCTCGATTTCTTTTACGGCGATCACCAGGTGCTCCACTCGGTCTCGCTGAGCATGATCGAGCACCAGATCACGGCGTTGATCGGACCTTCGGGCTGCGGCAAGTCCACCTTCGTGCGCTGCCTCAACCGGATGAACGATACCATCGCGGGCACGCGCTCCCAGGGCGAGATTCTGCTCGACGGCAAGAACGTGCTCGATCCGGCGATGAACGTGGTCGAGCTGCGCCAGCGTGTGGGCATGGTGTTTCAACGCCCCAATCCATTTCCGCAAAGCGTCTATGACAATGTGGCGTTCGGGCCGCGCGTGCTGGGGATGAAGGTCAACCTGGACGACGTGGTCGAGCAAAGCGTGCGCCGAGCCGCCGTGTGGGAACAGACCAAAGACCACTTGCGCGACAGCGCGCTCGATCTTTCGCTGGGCGAACAGCAGCGTGTGTGCATTGCACGCGTGCTGGCGGTTCAGCCCGAGGTCATCCTGATGGACGAGCCGTGCAGCGCGCTCGACCCGATCACGACGCTGCAAATCGAAGAGCTGATGCAAGAACTGAAGAAGGACTATACCATCGTCATCGTCACGCACAACATGCAGCAGGCGGCGCGCGCCAGCGACACGACCGGCCTGTTCTGGCTGGGCAAGCTGGTCGAAGTCGGGCCGACGCCGCAGTTGTTCACTCGCCCGCAGCAAAAGCAGACGGAAGATTATCTGACGGGAAGATATGGGTAGGAGAGAGCCATGAGCACCTTGCACACCCGCGGCGCGCTGGAGCGCGAACTGGAGCGCATCCGCTCCGACATTTTGCGTATGGGCAGCCTGGTGGAGAGCGCCATCGAGCGCTCCGTCCAGGCGCTCAAAGACCGTGACGCCGACCTGGCTCAACAGGTCATCAACGACGATGCAGAGATCAACCAGTTGCGCTTTGCCATCGAGGAGCACTGTCTTGAGCTCATCGCCACTCAACAGCCGGCCGCCCGTGATCTGCGCATGGTCATTGCTGCGACGCACCTGGCCGTGGAGCTGGAGCGCATGGCCGATCACGCCGCCGGCACCGCCGAGATCACCCGGCGCATCTACCAGGAACCGCTGCTCAAGCCGCTGATTGACCTCCCGATCATGGCGAAGGTGGCGCAGGAGATGATCCACGCCGCGCTCGACGCCTTTGTGGCCTTTGACGCGGACGCGGCTCAAAAGGTGGCCGCTCGCGACGACGAGATAGACGACCTTTACCAGCAGGTGTTCCGCGAATTGCTCACCTATATGCTGGAAGACCCGCGCAACATCAGCCGGGCCACCTATTTGCTGTGGGTGGCGCACAACCTGGAGCGCATCGGCGACCGCGTGACGAATGTCTGCGAACGCGTGGTGTTTATGGCCACCGGCAAGCTGGAGGAGCTTCAGCCCTAGCCTGGTGACAACCCACAACTACGTCGAGTCCTCAACTTGTTGAGGCAGTGGCCCGAACAAGTTCGGGAGTCCGATAAGATGTGGGTAAATCACCAGCCCTAGCCGGTTGACCGAACCTAGGGAAAAGTGTTATAATCATCATACACAAATGAATCGCTAACCTTCGGGGCAGGGTGAAATTCCCGATCGGCGGTACAGCCCGCGAGCGCATCATGCGCAGGATTCGTTGTGACTCCGAAGCCGACGGTTACAGTCCGGATGAGAGAAGGTTGCATTGCATGGCGCGATGGACTGTCTGCGCCAGAGCGTGTGTGTGTGCCCTGAAGGTGAATACCTTCAGGGTTTTTTGTTTGCAGGTGATGCTATGGCTGTCTGGCAAAAAGCAATCCACGTAGAGACCTCCCGGCCTGAACCCAAACCAGGTCCGGCTCGCCTGGGGGCGCAGGCCGCGCTGGCGCCGCTGGCCTTGATCGGTTTCATCGGGCTATGGGCGCTGTTCGTGCGCGTGACCGGCTATCCGGCGTTCATCTTGCCGGGGCCCGGGCGCGTGTGGAAGAGCTTTATCACGCTGGCCGCCGACGGGACGCTGTGGCGCCACACTTCCACCACGCTATCCGAGGTGCTGGCCGGGCTGGCGCTGGGAGTATCGGTCGCTTTCGTGCTGGGCTATCTACTCTCGCGCTCGCGCGCGGTCGAGCGGCTCGTGGCGCCGTACATTGTCGCCTCGCAGTCCATCCCCACCGTCGCCATCGCGCCGCTGCTGGTCATCTGGTTCGGCACCGGCGCAACGTCCAAGATCGTCGTCTCGGCTCTCATCGTGTTCTTTCCGATTCTCATCAGTTGCATCGCCGGGCTGCGGAGCGCCGAGCCTGATCTGCGCGATTTGATGCGCTCGCTGGAAGCCACGCGCTGGCAGACGTTTGCGAAGCTCGAACTGCCCGCCGCGATGCCCATGCTCCTTTCCGGCCTCAAGGTCGGCGCAACGCTGTCCGTCATCGGCGCGGTCGTGGGCGAGTTTGTCGGCGCGGATCGCGGGCTGGGCTTTTTGGTCAAGCAAGGCCAGGGCATCTATGACACGCCGCTGATGTTTGTGGCCGTGATCTCGCTGGTGGTGATTGCAATGTCACTGTATGGAATCGTCGCGCTGATCGAGCGATACTTGCTGGCGTGGAAACAGGCGTGATGCGTGAAACGTAAAACGTGAAACGTGAAACGTAAAACGTTGCGCTGCATGTCACACGGGTCACGCGTCAAATACAAGGAGAGTCACTGTGCGCAAGCAATTTATCTTGTCTATCCTCATCGTCGTGTTGATTGCGAGCTGCGCCACACCGGCTGCGCCGTCTGGAATCAAGTCGGTGGAAAAAATCCGCCTGCCGATGGGCTATATTCCCAACGTCCAGTACGCGCCGTTTTACGTGGCGGTGGACAAGGGCTATTTTGCCGCCGAAGGCATCGAGCTGGAATTTGACTATAGCTACGAGACGGATGGGATGAAGCTGGTGGGCGCGGGCACGCTGCCGTTTACGCTGGCCAGCGGCGAGCAGGTGCCGCTCGCCCGGGCGCAGGGTCTGCCGGTGGTGTATGTGGCGCAGTGGTGGCAAAAGTTCGCCGTCGGCGTTGCGTCGCTGGCGGAAAAGAACATCACCCGGCCGTCTGACCTGAACGGCAAGCGCATCGGCGTGCCGATCTTTGGCGGCGCCAGCTACATTGGCTGGAAGGGATTGGTGTGGAAGGCCGGGCTGGATGAGACCTCCATGCAGGTCACCGACATCGGCTATACGCAGGTGGCGGCGCTGGCGCAGGACAAGGTGGATGCGGCGGTCATCTATGTGAACAACGAGCCGATTCAGCTTCGCCGCGCGGGCAAGAACGTCAACGTCATCCCCGTGAGCGATTACGTCAATCTCGTCGCCAATGGCCTTGTCGCCAACGAAAACACGCTGGCCAAACGACCTGAGCTGGTGCGCGGCATGGTGCGCGCCCTCTTGCGCGGGCTGCGCGACACGATTGACAAGCCCGACGAGGCGTTTGCCACCTGTAAGAAATATGTGGAAGGACTGGGCAAGGACGCGGAGGCCGAGGCGGCGCAAAGACAAATCCTGGCTGCTTCCATTGAGCTGTGGCAAGCGCCCAGGCTGGGCGTGTCCGATCCGGCCGCGTGGCAGACGACGGTTGACGTGCTCAAGCAGATGAAACTCATCACAGGTGACATGCCCGTTGACAAGTTGTACACCAATCGGTTTGTGGACGAAATCAAGTAGGGGCGATCTTGCGTGGGGTCGCCTAGGAGCAATACTGTTTAGATAGTTTCTGTTGGGAAACCCTATTCACGTGTTCGCCGTCCTTGAGCGATGCCGACGTGCCAGCTTTTGTGCAATGACGGCAAGATTGTTGGCGATGACGCCCCAGCCCAGCCAGCGTTCCATGCCCGGCTCGCCTTTGTTG
>CAYGWJ010000279.1:0-18380 GCA_964353405.1 uncultured Anaerolineae bacterium | reverse complement strand
TACATGCAACTGGAATTCGCTCTAAGGGTGTCCTGGGGATCGTCCCGCAGGTGGCAGACGACATTTTGCTTGTCGAGGAACAAGATATCTGCACTTCTATCGCCTGGCTGGTCGAGGCGCATCACTTGATCGCGGAAGGTTCCGGCGCGGTGGGGATTGCGGCGGCGGGTTTTGCCGTGCGCTGCTGGCCCGAGCTGGCTGCCGCCGGTCAAACCGCCCGTGACTACTGACACGCGTCGTCGTCAGCGGCGGCAACCTGGATATCGAGGAATTGCGCCGGGTCATTAACCCATAGGTATTGGATGGCCTACCGGCGCAGCGTGAAATAATTGTACGCCGCCACGGTGATATCAGCCATCGTAGAGCTGGCTTGCTGCCAATCGCCCCAGTTGGTCCGGCGCAAGAAAATCACCAGCACAAAATCGCCATACCCCTCAAGGGTACCCTGGGGGTTGGACGTGAACACGACCCCGGCGTTGGCGCGCACATCCTTATCAAAGGCCCACTTGTTCGCCAGCCGTGTCCCGGCCGGAAGCCCGGCGCGGATAAACATGGGCGTGCCGCTGCTCGGATCCGCGAGCGCGGCCTGGCTCAACAGGTCAAGCAACTGGGAACACTTTTGCGAGGTCATGCCGTCGGGATAAGCCAGTCTCAGCGTCCCGCCTCCGCGCGCGCAGAGATAAACCATCTCGAACCAGAGGCCCATGTCTTGCGGCGTGGTCTGCATGCGTGGATCGGGGCTGGTGTAAATATCCGGGCGCGAGTTGGCGCGTGTGACGATGGTCGGCGGCGTCACATTCTGGTCATAGGGAATGGCGATGAACGTATTGACCAGGCCCAGGTAACGCAGTGAGGCATTGATCCGGTCGGCGCCCACGTAAGCATCACTGTCGCCAAGGCGCTGCAAGAGTGTATTGGCCGGCTGGTTGCTCGACTCGGCGGTGGCCGTCTGCGAGATGAGTTGAAGCGTGGGCGCATCGGGCATGCCACTCAACCGGCGATACGTTTCGGCCAGGATGGGCAACTTGAGCAGGCTCAGCCCGGAAAAAGCTGCGCCGTCATTGACGCCGATTTCTTCGCCTGTAGACAAGTCCTTTATAAAGACACCCGCCTGACCGTTGAAGCGGCGCTTGAGATAGGCTTCGAGCAAATCACTCAAGAGCTTGAGCCGTGGCGGAACCGGCGGGATCGTTTTGACGACGAGGCTGGCCTGACGCTTGCTCACAGAGCGGAACGCGGCCGCGATGGACGGCACGGACGCCGAGATGTCCAGCTCAGTCCCCGGCTGGCCCGCGACAAACCGCATTTCTTCGATAAGGGGCGTAGGTGAAGTGGGCGCCAGGTCATAGCGCTCGCTCACGCGCGTGAGAAACGCGCGCAGTTTTTCTTCGGAAAACGTGGCGGCGGCAGGAATCTCGCGCAGGGGCGGCTTGCGCTGCGAGAGATAATACAAATATCCGCGCGCGCCCGTGCCGACCTCGGTCTTGGCGTCGTTCATCGCTTCAAGGGTGGCTGCCTCGTCAAGCTTGAAATCCACTTCTTGAGGCGCCAACGTCAAGGTCTCGGTTCGATACTGGAGCGTCACCGTCTGGCTGAATACCGCCCGCAGGTTGACAATAACCTGCTGGGGCTTGAGTCCTGTGGCGGGCGCTCCGGCGACCGTCCACCCACTCGGTATCTTGCCCAACGCATCCTGGAACGCGATGAATTGCCACACAAGAAAAACGACCATCGCGATGATGAGCAGGACAAAGATGACCTGCGCACGGCTGGTGCCTCTGCGACGCTCGATCACGTAACCTCCAAGTTGGGGGGAGACCTGTCAGGTTTTTCGCCAAGCGCCGGACCGGTCTGTTTCAATCCCCAGGACACCCTTGAGGGGTGTGCCAGGACCAGGCGGCGAACGTCGCTATTATATCAGAATTGACAACGTCCGACGAATCGCCTATACTCTGCACTGGGTGACTTGGCCGCAGTGGGCAGAGTCACTGCTCCAGAACAAACCACAGCCTGTGAGGAAAAGATGGGCAAGCCAACAACGATCGAGCAACTGATGCAACAGATGCCGACTGCCTTTTTGCCTGACAAAGCCAAAGGTATCCAGGCCGTCATCCAACTCAATTTGACCGGCGAAGGCGGCGGGTCATGGTTCGTCAGCGTCGCCGAGGGCAAGTGTGAGGTGAGCCCGGGCGCAGCGCCCACGCCGACCGCCACCATTACGGCTGCGGCGGCCGACTATCTGGCCGTGGCACGTGGCGAGCTGAACCCCATGAATGCGTTCATGTCCGGCAAGATCAAAGCTACGGGCAACCTGGGCCTGCTGATGAATTTCTCGAACTGGTTTGCGATGTGAAAGTGAGAGGTTAACCTCACCACACCGTTTGCAAATCAGGATTGTCGCTGCGCTTGCGGCCCACCTTGACCATGTCCACCCATTCCTCGTGGACCTTGATCCGCACCACGTCGGCGGTAAAGTCGGTAACGGTTCCGGCGTGGTCGCTGTTATTGAACAGCCACGAGCCGACGGCATAAATATCGGCGGGCACGCCCAGCTTTTCAAAACGCGTGATCTTGTCCGGCGTAAAGCCGCCGCTCACCACAATCCGAACGTGGTGACAAAAGTCGCGGGCGCGTTCGCGCCAGGCTTTTGGCAGGTCCCACGCTTCCCAGGCATGATCGAGCGCGTTGCGAACGTTAAAGACCAATCGCGGCGTCACGCCCAGGTCGAGCAGGGCATCGCCCAGCGGCGGCACCGATACGTCGCGCACGCTGCCGGACGTATCAAGCCGTACGCCGTACAGCCGGTACTTGGTCGCCTCAGTCTCGTCGCCCTGATCTAACAACTCGCGGTAGCGGGCGAACATGACTTGGAGCGTCCGCAGGCTGTCCGTCACGCTGTCGTTATTGAAATCCACCAGCGCAATGCGCGGTATGGACGGGGGCCGCGTGGCGGCAAAAGCCAGCATCGCGGCGGCCGTGTCGCCAAAGAAGCACGCGATGGCCGCGTGCGCCACAGTGCCTCCCCCGGCCCCGCCCCACCAATCGCCCTGCGCGTCGGTCGAAACAAACGGGCCCAGCTGGCCGCCAAAGTCAGCGTTAAAGCGCTGAATGGCAATGTTGTAGGCATAGCCATCGGCGGCCTGGACTTCATGGGCGTCAAACCGCGCGGGGAAAAAGAGCACCGGCTTGCCGCGCGCGGCAACGAACGTGTGATAGACATTGGTGGCCACGCGCGAGGCGCGCGTGAGGATGCCCAGCGTCGGCGTTTCCAACATGGCATAGTCGCGGTAACGCCCTCGCACGCGGAGCACGGGCAAGATGCGTTGCGGGTCGCCATTATACGTGACCGTGACGCCGTCGTGGATCGCTTCAACCTGGAGCCGATCCCATGTCTCGATAAAGTGGCCACCCTCTATATAACCAGCACAACCACGGATCATCGCCAGCGCCTTGTCCACGCCCACCACGACCGTCGTGCCCGGCCGTCGCGTGAACCACTGCATCTCCACTTGCAGGTTGCCCACATCCACGTCCGACAAATCCACGTCATGCAAATTCGGAAAATGTCCTGTGTACCGATAGCCGCTCTCAGCGCACGCGGCAAGCATGGCGGTGATGTTGTCAAAATACTTGTCGCTATACCAGCCAGTCCGCATACGCTCGATATCGAGCTTGAAGGTTTCGTTCGTCAACCGCTTGCCGTCAAAGAGGCTCATCCCACCCTCACGTTGGCCATACAAGGGCAACCACGTCGGGTTGCCCCTACAAAAGGCAACCCCACACCGGGTTGCCCCTACAAAGGGCAACCACATCGGGTTGCCCCTACAAAGGGCAACCCCACATCGGATTGCCCCCGCAAAGGGCAACCACATCGGGTTGCCCCTACCCTACCGTTGAAACGATTTCGACGCCGTTGAGCGCCATGTGGTACAGGAAAACCAGGTGAAGCAAATCGCCCGCGTGCGGCAAAAGGCCCAGTGACTTGGCCACCTCGACTGGCAAGTCATAAGTGTCCACACAGTCGGCCGGGACGATCACGCGCACATCACGCGCCTGGTTCGAGTTGGCCAAAACGCGCAGCGCCATCGCCAACTGGTAAACACAATAGTCGGTACAATCACCTACAATGATGAACGTGCGCACATCGGCGTGCCGGGCGTGCCAGGCTTGCCAGCCTGGGGCAAGCGTGGAGTTGATCGAGTTTTTGGTGATGACGGTGAATTGGCTGGCCCAAGGCAGAGCCATCAATTCGGGTACCGTCTCCGATTCCGGCGTGCCCCGCACACAATGCGGTGCAAAGCTTCCAAACTCGACGGCGTCCGGCTCGTGCGTGTCCTGCGGTAGCAAAAAATGCCGCACGCCCAGCGCGTGCGTGCGCGCGGCCAGCCGCACGATCGGCGCGACGACCGCTTGCACACGCGGCGAAGACAACGGTCCCTCGGTGCAAAAACCTCGGGTCAGATCCACGATGACAACCGCCGCACGAGACGGCTCTGCGAGTTCGGCACCCAGGTCGAGCGCAGGCAGGCCGGCGTACCAGTCGGCCAGATAGTTGAAGAACGGCTGACCCTGCTCCAAGAGCGCTCGAGGGTTCATAGCCCATCTCCTTTCAAGAGTGAATTACGGGAACAGCCGCCGCGCCTTGGTTTCCGCCACGCCATCATCACGGAAGCGATACAACCTGGCCGGGCGTCCCCGGCCTTGGCTGGCCTGCCCGGCCTCTTCAAGGATGCCCGCTTCCAGAATCCTGCGCCGAAAGTTGCGCTTGTCGAGCGGCTCGCCCAGCACGATCTCGTAACCTTGTTGAATCTCGGTCAGCGTGAACGTCGGCGGCAGGAGCTGAAAGCCAGCGGCAGTGTATTCCAGCTTGTAACGCAGCCGCTGCAGTGCATACGAGAGAATCTTGTCATGGTCAAAGGCCAGCCGAAGCGGCAGTTGATAGACCGACCACCACCGCGCGTGGCTGGCATCGCTGCCGGCTTCCACAGTCAGCGGCGAGGGTACCAGCGCCAGGTAAGCCACGGTAATCACCCGCCCACGCGGGTCGCGGCATGGATCGCCGAAGGTATACAACTGCTCCAGGTACACATCACGGACGCCCGTCTCTTCTGCCAGCTCGCGGCGCGCTGCGACCTCTAAAGATTCGTCTTCTTCGACAAACCCGCCGGGGATCGCCCAACGCCCCTCAAAGGGCGGGTTCTTGCGCTGGACCAGCAGCGCCTGGAGATCATCCTCGCGCAGGGTGAAAATGACCACGTCCACGCTGACGGCCGGATACTGGTATTTGCCTCGTCGTGCCACGGCGGCGCCTCCTGCTCGTGTCGTTTTGACACTAATTATAGCCCTGGCTCAGGCGCCGTGTCAAGCCTTGGCACGGCCCGCCAAATTCATTTTTATCTGCGTGGTATAATACGCGCACTTATTACCCAGGAGTTTACTGTGACTGAACATCACTCTGACCGAACCGGTCTTGTCGTCGTCGGCATCGGCGTCGCGCTCGTGGCGTGCTGTCTGTGCATCGCCGCGCTCGTCGTGTGCGCCGGGGGCATCCTGCTCAGCGACTCGCCCCGTCCCACCCCGCCCGCCCAGCGGACGCCGCGCGCCACGCCGACGCCCGGCCCGCGCATAACGCCCACGCTGCGCCCGCAACTGCCCACACCCTCCAGTGGACTGGTGCCGCCTTCGGGCTTGCGGCGCGAGCCTGTCCCACCTGAAGCGCTGGACGCCGCCCGGCTTTTGGAATCGGCGGTGATTCCCAAGCGAGACTTGCGCGACGTTGCGCTGCGCCTGACCGATCACACTGACATTCCGCAGCTTACGCGCGACAAACCCTGGGATTTTAAAGTCGGCGACAAGCACAGCTTTTGGGTATCTACTGAAGACACCCATGAAAACCACTGGATCACGGCCACCCTGATCTACGCGACGCCACACCTGTATGCCTGGCTGGAGGACGGCGTCAAGGTCAACCAGGGCAAAGTGAAAGCCGCCGCCGACCGGTTCGAAAACAAAACCTATCCCACCGACCGGCAATTCTTTGGCAGCGAGTGGTCGCCTGGCGTAGATAGCGACATCCACCTGAGCCTGCTCATCTCGGACAAGCTCGGCCAGTCTGTGGCCGGTTACTATAGCAGCATGGACGAGTACAGCCACCTGGTGAACAAGTATTCCAACGAGATGGAGATGTTTTACATTCACGCAACCAACAGCAACATCGGCACGCCGTTCTTTGACTGCGCGATGGCGCACGAATTCCAGCACATGATCCACTGGTATCATCACCAGAACCAGGTCAACTGGATCAACGAAGGGTTGAGCGAGCTGGCCTGCCAGCTCAATGGGCTAGAGACCGGCGGAAGCATGTACGCCTTTGCCGACAAGCCGAATACTCAGCTCAATTCATGGCCCGACGAAACAGGTAATGCAGGGCCGAACTATGGCGCGGCTTATCTGTTCCTGTCGTACTTTCTCGACCGCTTTGGCGACAAGGCCACGCAAGCACTCGTCAACAGCACCGCTTACGACCTGGCCGCCGTTGACGACGTGTTGAGCAAGACCGCTACCGGGCTGACGTTTAACGATGTGTTCGCCGATTGGACGGTCGCCAATTATATCAACGACCCGAACGTGGATCAGGGACAGTACTCTTATACGACGATCGCGCCGCCCCAGTTCAAGACAACGCAACAACTGCCCGTCGGCAATACGCCCACGCAAAAGCAAGCCGCCGTGAGCCAATATGGCACGGACTATTACGAATTGACCGGACGCGGCAATGCTCAGGTGGACTTTGCCGGGGCGACGGTAGTGAATCTGGCGAACACGACGGCCCATAGCGGCCAGTACGTGTGGTGGGGTGCGGTGGCCAATTCCACCGACACGACGTTGACGCGCGAGTTCGACCTGACCAGCGTCCAGTCCGCGACCATGACATTCTGGACGTGGCACGATATCGAAAGCGACTTTGACTATGCCTATGTCGAAGCCTCCGTGGATGGCAAGCGCTGGCAGACCTTGCCCGGCGTGAACACGACCAACGCCGATCCCAACGGCGCCAACTATGGCAATGGCTTTACGGGCAAGAGCGGTGTGCCATCGTCCGACAAAAAGACCCCGGCCAAGTGGATTCAGGAAAAGGTTGACCTGAGCGCCTACGCTGGCAAGAAGGTGCAAATTCGCTTCGAATACATCACCGATGCTGGCGTGACGCACACGGGCTTTTACCTGGATGACATTGAAATAGCAGACATCAACTATCGCTACGACGTTGATTCCGGCGAGGGAGGCTGGCTGGCTCAGGGCTTTATCCGCCATGCCAATGTCCTTCCGCAGCAGTGGCTCGTTCAGCTCATCAGCGTGAGCCAGGACCACACAACGGTGGAGCGACTGCCCATCGCCAATGACCAGACCGGTCACTGGACTATCGGCTTGGGGCCAGAGGTGGAACGCGCGGTGCTGGTCATCAGCGGCGCGGCTCCCATAACGACCGAGCCGGCCGAGTACTGGTTCGCGGTGACGCAAAAGTAATGCGTGAAACGTGCTGGCCGGCGCCCGGCTAATTACAGATAGCCTATGCGCCTAGCCAGCCGGTCGCTTGAGCGCAGCCAGTTGTGTTTCCAGTTCCGCGCGGCGATCCGCTGCCGCCTGGCGGCCTTCGGTCAGCATCTCTTGAAAGCGCGCCCGCGCATTTTGGCGCAGTTCAGGGCCGGAGGCAGGCGCCAGCAACAGCGCCGCCACCGCTCCCACCATCGCTCCGCACATCGCGCCCGCGATAAAGCCAACCAGTCGTCTCATGCTTGCCTCCTGTGATGCTTACTGCGTGTTGCAGACCGGGTCACAGAACATGCAACACATTATACCACTGCGCCCGTTCAAGGTGTTAGTCCACGTTTTCGGGATTTGACCCTCTCTCTTGAGCAGGTCTGGATCCTGATTGGACAGCCGACCCGAATAAAGTTATAATCCCCTGCATCTTTTCAGAAAGCACACTGCCCGTGGACAAACCGCCTGCGATTTCGCCCGACTCGAGTCACTGGACTTTTCCCTCCGGCCATGCGCCGGCGCTTCATCGCATCGGCGTGCTGTATCATCCCAAGATCGCCCAGTCGCATCAACTGGCACAAGATATCGCCGCCGCACTGACACAGCTCGACGCGCAAGTATGGATCGGCTCAACGCGGGGCGAAGATAGCCTCCGGTCTCACGTCGCCGATCTCGATTTGCTCGTCACGCTGGGCGGCGACGGCTCGATGCTGCGCGCGGCGCGTATGGGCGCTCCGCACGGCGTGCCCATTTTGGGCATCAACCTGGGACGGTTGGGCTTTCTGGCTGAAGTGCGCCCGGACGAATGGCAGGAATTTCTGCCCCGTGTGATGCTGGGTGGCTATCGCATCGAAGAACGAACGCTGCTCCGCGCCGAGGCGCGCCGAGGCGAGGCGCTGCTGGGCACGCATGATGGGCTCAACGATGTCGTGGTGAGTCGGGGCAGCCTGGCGCGCGTCGTGCGCATCCAGGTCCAGATTGACGGCAACCCGCTGACCCAATATGTGGCCGACGGACTGATTGTCGCCACAGCCACGGGCAGCACGGCGTATGCGCTGGCGGCGGGCGGGCCGATTTTGCCGCCGACGCTGACCAATATGGTGCTGGTTCCCATCGCGCCACACCTGAGCATGGATCGCACACTCGTGCTCGATCCCACTTCGACGGTGGAGATGCGTGTGACGACTCAAGATCAGGTCATCCTGACTGTGGATGGACAATTCGATCTGTCACTGCTCGACGGCGACAGTGTGACCGTGCGAGTCAGCCCGCACGCCGCGCGCTTTGTGCGCGTCCAGCCGCCGGCCTATTTTTATCGCACGCTGATGGCGCGCCTGCGCCCCGGCATCAATTCCGAACAATCGTGATAAATGACAAAGGACGAATGAACGAAGCACAACTCACCACCCCGTCGGTCCAAGACACCTTTTGCGTCAACCATCCCCAGGTTGCGACCAGCCTCCGCTGCAACCGATGCGGGAATCCGATTTGCGTCAAGTGCGCGGTGCGAACGCCGGTCGGCTATCGCTGCAAGACGTGCGTCAAAGGCCAGCAGGCGGCGTTCTACACCGCGGCCCCGTCCGACTATGTCATCGCGGCCATCATTACACTGCCACTGGCGGCCTTGGGCCAGTTCATCGGCCCGATGCTGTGGTTCTTTGCGCTCTTTGCCGGGCCGATCGTGGGCGGCGTCATCGCCGACCTGGTGTGGCGCGCCACCGGCAAGCGGCGCGGGCAATATACGTGGCTCGTCGTGGCGGGCTGCATGGTGATCGCGGCGCTTCCAGCAGTGGCTTGGGCGCTTTTCACGTCTGGATTGCTCGCATTGCTCTGGCACGGTATTTATCTTGTCTTGGCTGTGGGCGCGGCCATCGCCCGGTTGAGGTATGGCAAATAGCAGGAAAAGATGCTCACCGAACTGACCATTAGCGATCTTGCCATCATTGACGAGCTGCATTTGCAGCTTGCGCCCGGCTTTAATGTCCTGACCGGCGAAACGGGCGCGGGCAAGTCTATCATCATTGACGCGGTCAGTCTGCTCCTGGGCGGTCGGGCCGAAGCCGAAATCGTCCGCGCCGGAGCAGAACGCGCGCAGGTCGAAGGCCTCTTTCACATCAGCCCGGCGGTGCGCGCCGCGCTCGATCCACTCATCAGCGAGAACGGCCTGGACAGCGACGAGCCAGACACACTGACGCTTTCCCGTGAAGTCCGCAAGGGTGGTCGAAGCGTGTGCCGCGTCAACGGGCGAGCCGTCTCACTCTCATTGCTCAGGGACATCGGCCAGGTCCTGGTGGACATCCACGGACAGAGCGAGCACCTGTCGCTGTTACGTGTGCGGGAGCACATCAATCTGCTCGACCGCTATGCCGATGTATGGGATCAACGCACAGCCCTGGGCCAGGTCGTAGCGCAGTTGCGGGAGGTGCGACGCGAACTCGATGCGCTCATCAAGGACGAGCGCGAGATGGCGCGTCGGGCTGACTTGCTGCAATTCCAGATCGAAGAGATCGGCTCCGCCAGGCTCAAGCCAGGCGAAGACGTAACGCTGGAAAAGGAGCGCACGCGGCTGGCGAACGCCGAGCAGCTTGCGGCGCTGGCGGACGAAGCCTATCAGGCGCTCTACGAAGGCTCGGGCGAAACGCCCGCCGCGCTCGACACGCTGGCGCAGGCGACCAAGGCGCTCACGGGACTCGTCAGGATTGACCCGGCGTTGAACGAGCACTTGCAGACGGCCCAAAGTGTCGCCGCGCAGCTCGACGACCTGGCGCGCACGGTGCGCGCCTATCGCGAGCGCATCGAATTCAGCCCCAAGAAGCTGGATCAGGTTGAAGACCGTCTGGATACGATCAAGCGGCTCAAGCGCAAGTATGGCGCGACGATTGAAGAGGTTCTGACTTTCGCGCAGAACGCCGCCGTGCAGCTCGACGGCATCACGCACGCGTCGGAACGCATTAAAGAACTGCAAAAGCAGGAAGACCAACTCTTGCGGCAGATCGGCGCACTGGGGAGAGACCTCTCCGACGCGCGCAAAGCGGCTGCCGAGAAAATGGCCGCCGGTATTGAGGCGGAGCTAGACGATTTAAAGATGGCGGGCGCGCGCTTTGGCGTAGACATTCAATGGACGCCAGACGAGAACGGCGCGTGGGTCAACCAAGGCCGCTATGCATTCGATTCGACCGGGCTGGACAAGGTCGAGTTTCTTGTGGCGCCCAACGTGGGTGAAGGACTCAAGCCGCTCGCCAAGATTGCTTCCGGCGGTGAGACCTCGCGCTTGATGCTGGCGCTCAAGGCCGTGCTGGCCCGCGCCGACCAGACGCCCACGCTCATCTTTGACGAGATTGACCAGGGCATCGGCGGACGCGTAGGGGCGGTGGTAGGACGCAAGTTGTGGGAACTCACAGTGGATAGTGGGCAGTGGATAGCGGGCAGTGACGAGCAGGTCAAGAAACCGCATCACCAGGTGATCTGTATCACCCATTTGCCGCAACTGGCGGGCTATGGTGACGCGCATTTTCGCGTGGAAAAGAGTACAGCGGAAGGCCGCACCCTCGCGAGCGTGCAGACGCTCAATGAAAAAGCGCGCGTGCAAGAGCTGGCGCAGATGCTTGGCGCGCCAGGCAAAGGCGCAGTGCAGAGCGCGCAGGAAATTCTGGCGACGGTGGCGAAGGAAAAAAGCGGCAAGAATTGAAAACGGGGGTGGCTCACCAGGCCGCCCCCGTTCTCCTTCAACTGATCACAGATCACCGATCACTGATCACTATTCACTTGACCACGATCTGCACCTGACCCGTCATCCCCGGACGTAAATTCAAGTCACTCGGGTCCAGATCAATTCGCACGGCGAACGTGGCCGCGTCGCCAACCGGCTGGCCCGAAAGCGGCGCAATCGCCGCCACCCTGCCTGTGAGCCTGGCATCGGGGAACGCTTTGAGTGTGATATTGGCCGTCTGCCCCAGCGCAACCTTGCCCAGGTCGCGCTCGCTCAGATTCGTCGTCACGAACTGCAGTTGGCTGATGTCTGCCAGCGTCATCGCGGGCGCGCCCCCTACCTGGGAACCGGGCGCAATGTCCACCGTGGCAATCATCGCATTCCACGGCGCTTTGAGCTCGGCGCTGTTCAGGTCCATCTGTGCGCGCGTCATGGCTGTCTCGTTGAGCATCACCTGCAATTCGGCCGAGCGCACCGGATCGCCGTTCTTGAGCGAGTTGTAATTCGAGAGCGCCGAGAGATACTGCTGCTGAGCCGACATCCAGCTGCGCTGAGCCGCGGTCAAATTGTTTTGCGCGTCCTGCTGGATGCGGAGCATGTTGGCATTTGCGTCGGCAGCGCGCCCGCCAGCTTCCTCATACTGGATACGACGCGAATCGCTGTTGGGGTTTTCCTGGAGACGCAGCCACTTGTCCCCTAAATCGTTTGCCCAAAAGTCGGCCCAAAACTTGGCCATCCGCACATCCGAGGTGACATCAGAGCGGAGCAGCGTGGATGAGTAATTACCCTGCGCGTTGACCACGCCGAGCCAGGCCGCGTTCAAACCCACCTCGGCCGCTTTCAGGTCCGTGCCGGACCCGGCAGCGCGCTTGGCCTTGTCCAAATCAAAGCGCGATTGATCGAGCCTGGCCTGGGCGTCGCGCAGAGCGTTCTCCAGGTTGAGCGTATCCAGCCTGGCCAACACCTGATCGGCTTGGACCACATCGCCGGGGCGCACGTGCACTTGCGTCACACGCCCGGCGACCTGAAAACCCAGCCCGAGCGTAGGCTTGGTCGAGGCCAATGCGCCATCGGCATTGACGACGACCTCAAGCACCGGCGTCGCTTCAGGCATTGGCACCACAAAGGGCGTCGGCGTGCCCGCGGCTTGCGGCCTGCCGCCGATGGCCGGTCCGCCGGCCTGGCAGCCGATGAGCGATGCGATGATGAGGATACACATCCCCAAGATATAGAGTTGGCGAAGCATTGGAACTCCTTGAAAATAAAGCTTGGCACGGGCAAGGCGCGCCTCGCTCCTACTGTGCCTCACGAAGAATTTGAACTACCTTGCTGCGGAGAACGGCGCGAGAAGCCAGCGCGGCCGAAATGATGCTGGCGACGACGACCAGCAGCACCGTCAACGGCGCGACCAGTGTATCTACCGCAAAGATCACCGGCATTTCCGCTGTCAAGGCGTTCGAGTATTCGTTAAAGTAAGCCAGCGTCGCCCCGGCGGTGATGCCGGTCAGCACCGCACTAACACTCATCACTATGGCTTCCAAGATAAACGTGATCAGCAAATGACCATTCGGACTGCCGACCGCTTTCATCATGCCGATCTCCATGCGACGGCCGTTCACGGCAACGTAAATCACCGCAAAGACGCCAAAGATAGCCGTGATGAACGAGATGACCGTCAGCGCGACCATCATCACCTGGGATTGCTGCAGCGCTTTGGCGGCCAGGTCAATGTCTTCCTGCGTCACCGAGACGACGATCTTGTGCTTGAGCGTGAACGCGGCGCGGAGCGCTTTGCCCGCCTCGGCCGGGGTCGTGCCTGGAGAGAGCGTCGCCATAAAGCGCATCAACACGGGCTGGCTGAGATCCGGCTGGCCCGACGCGGGGTCATTGGTGATCTCACGGAAGGTATCCAGCGAAACGAGCGCCGTGCTGCCGCCGCCGCGCGCCGTCTGCTGATTGCGTCCAATTTCGTTAAAGAACCCTCCCAACTCGCGCGCGATGCCCGCCACGCGCAACTCGACGGTGTGATCTAATCCCTTGCCGGTGACGTGAATCACCCCTCCCTGCGGCACATTCAAATGCTGAGCCAGACCTTCCGAGATGATCACCGAGTTCTTGGTCGCCATGACGCGGTCGAGCGCCTCCGGACCAGAGCCCAGGAATTGAATCTTGTCCGGAAACACAATGCCATTCAAGCTGCCAGTCAACCCGACAAAGCCAACCTGCGCAGTGCGGACACCCACCAGGTCAGCCGCCTTGGCGCGATAGCTGTAGGTCAGGCCAGCGACGCGGCCAATGCTGGGCGACACTTTTAACTCGTCGGCCACATCGGACTTGAGTCGGAGCGATTCCTGGGTGACGCCCGGCCCCATCTCAAACATAAAGCCGCCCATCATGCCCCCGCCGCTCACGCTGGCATTGATCGGCGCGCCACTCATCAGCTCGACCTGGGTCGCCAGATTCGCAGTGCCAATCGCCATCTCGGTAGCCAGGAACACCGGGAGCGTTGCAGAGATGACGATCATCAGCGAAATCCACGTATTGCGTTCTTTGCCACGCTTGACGTAGCGGCTCACAAAAAAACCGCGCTGGGGAGTGATCCAATTCGTGATCGCCAGCAGCAGAGATTCGAACGGCACGGTCAAGACGGAGAACATCATCGCCACGCCGATCACCATTGACAAAAGCGACCCAAAGATCAGCACCGAGATCAAGGTGATGTCGCCGAAGGTGAAGGCAAAGCGGGTCAAGACAAAAATGAGGACATAGATAATCACCAGCACAAAGCCGATAGTAAAGATGCGGCTCGAAGGTCGCCGCTCTCTAAATTTGGCAATATCGTCCATGCCAATGTTATCGGCTGCGCCAGGGTTGATGGCGTGCATGACTTTGGTCGCCGAAGCCTGCTGCGCCGGCAAGATGGCACTGAACCCTAACACCACCGTCGCGATCAGCACGGGCGGGATGATCGTGCCGGCCGATACCGTAGGCCGAAAGACCACGCTGCCCAACTCGGTGAGGCTCTTGAAAATCGTCGGAGCCAGCCAATAGTTGTTGAGCAAGATACCCGCCACAACACCGATGCTTGCGCCCAGCACGCCCAACACGGCGACTTCGGCGATGACCATGCCGAACAACCGGCGGCTCGTTGCGCCCAGGATACGCAGAACTGCCATGTCGCGGCGATTCTCGATCACATTGTTTTGAATCAGCGTGCGGACGAGCAGGCCGACAATACCCAGCGCCATCAGACCGTAAACGTTGATGAGCGCCTGCTCCATTGCAAATTGCTGCTGGCTGGCGTCAAGCGCTTTCACTTTGCCCAAGTCATAGCTGTAATCGTCACCCAGCGCTGCTTGTACCTTCTCCGCATATTGACGCGCCTGAAAGACAGCCACCTGCGGATTGACCGTTGAATAGATCGCCGGGTTCCACCGGACAAGCATCTCTTGCGCGCGGCCCGGCAGTCCCAGCCATTCCTGCACAAAGGCAAGGTCGGCAATGACAGCGTTCTGCGTGCTTTGCGAAAGCAGGCCCTGCTGTGTGACAAGGCCGACCACGGTGACGGCGGCGTGAGCGCGCGATGAACTGGCTCCCGCGCTGCCGGCGTAGCCTTCGCGGCGAGGTGTGGGCAGCGTATAGAACAGATCGAAAGAATCGCCCACACGCAGGTCAAACGAGCCGGCCGTCCCTTGCAAGATCACCACACGCCCCGGCCCAATGTCCGTCGTGCCGGAGACCACCGTCATGTGCCCCAGCTTGTCGCGCTTGAGGTCGAGCGCGAGGAACGTGGCGCTGCCTCGACGCGAATCATGCACAAGGTCCGCCGTGCCCGTGAAGCGGGGAACAACGTCCTCCACGCTTGGCACAGCCTGGCGCACAATTGCGGCAGTCTTTTCGACCTGAATGAACTGGTCACTGGCCGTGTCGGTCTTGCTCAGTGCCAGGTCATAGCCACCCATACGCTGCGCGATCAACTCGACCGAGAACTGCCGATTCGTATCCACCACCGCGCTCAGTGTCACGACCATGCCGACGGCAAAAATCAACGACAGCAGAATCAGGAGCGTGCGCACCTTGCGGCGGCGAAAACTACGGAGAATGTACTTGAGCGTCACGAGTTCCCCACAGCCAAAAGCTCCCCCAGGTTCCGTGATAGCAGGAACTGAGGGGAACCCTGGGACTTAGCGTTTTCCGCGATCAACGATCAACTTGCCTTCGTCGCTGATGACCAGATCACTTGCCACGACACCTGTGCTGTCGCAGTTTTCCGAAACAATCCTGCCATCGCGCAGTTGCACACACCGGCGAGCATACCTGGACATGCGCGGGTCGTGCGTCACGTACACGACCGTCGTGCCGTGCTCCTTGCTCAACTGGGTAACCAACTCCATGATTTCAAAGCCGGTGACGCTGTCGAGGTCGCCCGTCATCTCGTCACCCACCAGAATCGCGGGATCGTTTGCCATCGCTCGCGCGATGGCCACACGCTGCTGTTGACCGCCGGAAAGCTCGCTGGGATAGTGATGTGCGCGGTCGGCCAGGCCCACGAGCACCATCAATTCCTTGGCGCGTTTTTTGCGTTCAGTCGGCTTCCTTCCCGCCAGCACCATCGGCGCTTCGACGTTTTCTTCGGCGGTGAAATTGCCCAGCAGGTTATAGGCCTGAAAAACAAAGCCCATCTTGTGCAAGCGCATCCGGGCCAGGGCTTCTTCGTGTAGCGCCACGACGTTCTCACCATCCACGATGACGTGACCCCGGCTGGGGCTGTCCAACCCACCCAAGATGTTGAGCAGCGTCGTCTTGCCAGAGCCGGACGGCCCCATGAGGCAGATGATCTCGCCGCGCTCGACGCACAGCGAAACGCCCCGCAGCGCCTCGACAGCCTCCCGGCCCATGATGTATGATTTGTGGACGTTTTCCACACAAATGATTGGCTCGTTCGATGATCCGGACATGCTGTGCTTTGCTCCCTTGATCTTTCGTCGGCCTTGCTCAACCACACGCTGAGCGAAAATCGCCTGTGGTGACCAGATCGGGGTAAGAATCCGATGTGATTCTATCCCATCTCCGGGATGTGTGCTTGACGGGATGCGGACAGTTCTATCCTTTATTAATACGCATCCGCCAAAGTCGCACGACCCTACAATTTTGCAAGCATACCACTATAACTCTATCTTGCCAAGCACTTTTAAACACCGCCCGAGTTTTGTTTGTGACGGGCAACAGATTGGAGCAAGGGCGTGAATGCGCCCCTTGAGGGTGATGGGCAAAGACGCTGCCGGCTGTGATGGGCCGGTCGAGGGTAAAGCAAGTAATGCTGCAGACGGCTAGCAGCGCTGGGTGGGCAAGAGGTGTTGGCAATACCTGCGGACAGTTGAGGCACTAATCTTTCTAATGCAGTTTAGCGTCATTGGCACTGCCACCCAGTTGCGCCAGAATGGCAGTTGCGTTTCTTTCTGCTTGTCTCCAATAGACAATTTCGTTCTGCCATATCTGCACCAAGTCGGGATTGAACCAACGGTTGTCGGGCTTGAGCCTGGTTTCCAGGCGCTTGATGTTCGCACGGGCCGTCTCCAAACGATCTGCGTAATAGGCACGATGCTCTGGAACCGCCCGTGATGATACGGCACTGGGTTTCGTGCTTGTGACAGGCGCAAGAACTGACATCTTTGGGCCTCCTCTCGAAAAAGTTGAACGGCTGCATGCTGATGGTTGCTTCGCCACGACTCACTGCCTTGTTCGATGTGTCTGTCTGGTCTTTAGAGTCGAGCCACCGTTGAAGCACTGCTACCTAGCAGCTTGTCGGAGAGGTAGCCTAGCCCCTTGCGGGCGTTGGACTTGCGACGGGCACAAGGCCCTAAACTACGGGTTCTCCGACAGGCTCCTAGTAGTGTAGCACAAGTGATAGAGAGCCGAGCTTTCAGTATGATTACATACGTATTACAACAGAATTGCCGTCAGCTCTTGGCGTCTTGTGCGTTTGCTGGGCGCGCGAGGTTTCTCCCGGCCCACTTCGCAGATTGGGTTGGCCAGACAGCCTTTGTCGTGGCTTGGCTCCGTGACACAGCCCTTTATCCACATGGAGGGCACAATTGAGATGCCAGCTAGCGTAAGCCATGCCGGAATGGTATAATCTCGCCCGATGCCGGAAGAGCGACTGTACCGCACGGAAGCGATCATTTTGCGCCGCGCCGATTTGGGTGAAGCCGACCGATTGTTGACGATCTTCACACCTGGGCGCGGCAAGCTGCGCGTCGTCGCGAAGGGCGCACGCAAGCCGGCCAGCCGCAAGAGCGGCCACGTCGAGCTTTTCGCACGCAGCAACCTGCTCGTAGCCCGCGCCCGCGAACTGGACATTGTGAGCCAGGCTGAGACCGTAGAGTCTTATCGCCCGCTGCGCGAGGATTTGCTGCGCTCGACGTATGCTCACTACCTGGCCGAGTTGCTGGATCGCTTTACGCGCGAAGGAGAAGAGAGCGGCGAACTCTATAACTTGCTTGCAGAGTCGCTCTCGCATCTGTGTGAGGCGCCCAACCCGGCGTTGGTCGCTCGCTACTATGAGTTGCATCTGCTGGCGCTGGCCGGTTATCAACCGAGACTGTTCGACTGTGTACAGTGCGGCAAGCGATTACGGCAAGTGGACAGCGAGTCGCCGCCCTATGGCTTTGACTGCGCCCGGGGCGGCGTAGTGTGTGACCAGTGCGCGCCGAATTCGAGGGATGCTTCGCCGCTGTCGCTGTCCGCGCTCAAGGTACTGCGTCACGCGGCGCGGGTCGAGTGGCCTGCGTTTGCAACGCTCAACCTGCGCCCGCTCGTCGCGCGCCAAGTCGAGCAAACCATGCAGCGATATATCACCTACATCCTGGAACGCAATCTCAAGTCAGTCGAGTTCTTGCGGACGCTACGGTTGGAGGCAACGACAGGAGAATAAAATGGACATCACTCCAGAAAGAGACTTTTTCTGTATCCCCTCTCTTTGGATCCAAGGGTATAGGCCATTCAAAGAATTCAAGGCTGTTTTCTCTCCCCTTGAAGTAATAGTAGGCGCAAACGGGTCTGGAAAGTCAAGCCTGTTCGAGTTTCTCAAATTCCTGCGAGACTCCATATATCAGGAAATTCCGCCAGA
>CAYGWJ010000278.1:0-32562 GCA_964353405.1 uncultured Anaerolineae bacterium | reverse complement strand
CTCGGCGAGCGTGTCCTCCACGGCGCGCGCTTGTTCCTGCGCGTTCGGATGTGTGATGTCCACCACGTGCAGCAGCACGTCGGCTTCGGCGATTTCTTCCAGCGTCGCGCGAAAGGCCGCCACCAATTGCGTCGGCAGCTTTTGGATGAATCCGACCGTGTCGGTGAATAGGGCCAGCTTGTTGCCGGGCAGCATCACGCGGCGGGTGGTGGGATCAAGCGTGGCAAACAGCTTGTCTTCTACCAGCACACCTGCGCCGCCCGGAGCGATTGCGTTGAGCAGCGTGGACTTGCCCGCGTTGGTGTAACCGACGATGGCGACGACCGGCACTTGGGCGCGCTGGCGCTGCATTCGATGCCGTTTCCGATGCGCGCGCACGCCTTCCAGTTCTTGCTTGAGGAACGAGATGCGCTCGCGAATCTGCCGGCGGTCCACCTCGAGCTGGGTCTCACCTGGGCCGCGCAGGCCCACACCGGCCACGCCGCCCCGACCTCCACCCCCGCCGACCTGACGCGCCAGGTGGGTCCATTGCCGCGTCAGGCGAGGCAGGCGATATTCATATTGAGCCAGTTCGACCTGCAACGCGCCTTCGCGCGTGCGGGCGTGCTGAGCAAAAATGTCCAGGATGAGGGCGGTGCGATCGAGCACGCGCACACCATCGCCCATGATTTTTTCAAGGTTACGCTGGTGGCGCGGCGAAAGCTCGTCGTCGAAAACGATCAGGTCAGCACCCAGCTCCTGGACGAGAGCCTGAATCTCTTCGACCTTGCCAGTGCCGATGTAAGTGGAAGGATGCAGGCGTTCCATTTTTTGAGTGGCCTGCCCAACCACCTCGATGCCGGCCGTTGCCGCCAACTGGCGTAACTCTTCCAGGCTGTCGTTTACCGAAAGCAGTCCCCGGTCACCGCGCAACTCGGCTGCGATCAAGAATGCCCGCGGAACCGGAATCTCTGTCGTTAGCGTTGGTTTATGAATCGTCCCCCCTGCCCCTTTCTGTTCTCGCACACGCACGGCGTGCCGCTCGACGCGCTCGCGCCGGTCCCATGCTGCAGATAACCTCGGTATCAGAGATTTCTGAGCCGCTCCATGGCCTCTTCAACGCGCTGTGTGGTCTGTCCCAGGCTGATGCGCACATAGCCTTCGCCCTGCTGGCCAAACACGACGCCGGGCGTGATAGAGACATACGCTTTTTCCAGCAACTGGTCGCAAAAGTCAACACTCGTAAAGCCGGATGGAATCCTGGCCCAGATGTAGATTGTGCTCCTGGGTGTGTTGGCGCTCATGCCGGCCGAGGGCAACGCCCGGAGCACCATGTCGCGCCGGCGGGCATAAGTGTCGTTGCGCTCTGAGAGCCATTCCTGGTCACCGGCCAGCGCTTCCACTGCGGCATCCTGGACGGCGCGAAAGATGCCCGAGTCAATGTTGGTCTTGAGCCGCGAAAGCACTCCAATCGCTTCAGGATTGCCAACGGCCATGCCCACCCGCCAGCCGCCCATGTTGTAACTCTTGGATAGCGAGTTGAACTCGATGGCGACCTCTTTTGCGCCCGGCACCTGAAGCAAGCTGGGCGCAACGTAGCCGTCGAAACAGACATCGCAGTACGGATTGTCATGGACGAGCAAGATGTCGTTCTCCCGTGCAAAAGCGATCGCCTCGGCAAAGAAATCGAGCGACGCCGTGGCCGTGGTCGGATTGTTGGGATAGTTCAGCCACAGAATTTTTGCACATCGGCAAGCTTGATGTGGGATGGCAGAAAAGTCTGGGAGCCAGCCGCGCTTTTCAATCAGGGGAACACGGTAAACCTCACCGCCGGCCAGAAGCGTCCCGGAGGTATACGTGGGATAACCTGGATCAGGCACCAGGACTGTTTCGCCCGGGTCCACGTACGCCAGCGCCAAATTGAAAATGCCTTCCTTGCTCCCGATGAGGGGCAACACTTGATTTCTTGGATCGAGCTGCACGTCAAAGCGGCGCAGATAGTAACCGGCAATCGCCTGGCGCAAGGCCGGGATGCCAAAGTACCCTGCGTAACCGTGATGCGTTGGATCTTGAGCCGATTGATCCAGTGCCTGGATGATATTTGGCGCTGGCGGCTGGTCGGGGCTGCCAATATCCAGCCGTATGACGTCCTTTCCCGCGGTGACCATTTCGGTCACACGCTTTTCCAATCCAGCAAAGGGATACGGTGGAAAATTGGCGACACGCTGAGCGAGTCTGCTAGGCACGGGTCACTCCTCTAAAAAGGTCGAACATCACACTTGAAACACGTGGGGGGTGATCAGATTTACTTCGCATAGACTATCTTACTCAAGTAAGATCAAAGAAAAACCCTATCCAGCTAGTTATGGCTACGCGAAGATACCGTAGAAAGGAAATCGGCAAGCGCCTGCCCGGCACGGATGGCATAGGCGGCATTGCGTTCGCGTTTTGAACGTGGCGGCTGGGGAAGCGCCGGCATAATCCCAAAGCTGGCCTTCATTGGCTGGAAGCTAGCCGGGTCCGCGTTCGCAATGTACGCGCACAACGCGCCCAACATGGTTTCGGCCGGGAACACCAGAGGCGGTTCCCCGGCCAGGTATCGAGCAGCGTTCCATCCAGCCACGCAGCCCGTGGCGGCATTCCCCACATAGCCCTCGACGCCGGTGATTTGCCCGGCAAAGAACAAGTCGTCACGATGGCGATAGCGCATACTCGCTTCAAGCAACCTCGGCGCATTGATGAACGTATTGCGATGCAACATGCCGTAACGGTAAAACTCGGCCTGGGCCAGACCGGGAATCATCCGAAACACGCGCGCCTGCTCGGTCCACTTGAGATTGGTTTGAAAGCCCACGATGTTGTACATGGTGGCCGCGAGGTTATCCTGACGGAGCTGGACGACGGCATAGGGGCAATGTCCGGTGCGTGGGTCGCGCAAACCCACCGGACGCAAGGGCCCGTAGCTCAACGCTTCACGACCGCGCTTGGCCATAACCTCGACCGGCAAGCAGCCTTCAAAGAAATGCTTGTCTTCGCGCTCGAACCACTTCCGTTGGATCGTCTCGGCAGAAATCAGCGCGTCAACGAAAGCATCGTATTCAGAACGCGACATCGGGCAATTGAAATAGTCCGCGCCGGCGTCACCCGAAGCGTCCCAGCGAGAGGCGCGGAAGGCAATCGTCATGTCAATCGAGTCAGCAGCAATGATGGGCGCCACCGCATCGTAAAAGTACAGATGGTCTTCGCCCGTCAGGTGAAGGAGGTCGGCCGTCAATGCATCGGACGTGAGCGGGCCACTGGCGATAATCGCAGGGGAGGACGGAATGGCCGTCACCTCCTGGCGGCAAAGTGTGATACGGGGGTGACGGGTGACGGCCTGCGTGACGGCATCGGCAAAACGCTGGCGGTCCACTGCGAGCGCGCCGCCCGCCGGCACCGCCGTCTCGTCGGCGCAACGCAGGATAAGCGAACCCAGTTGGCGCAACTCTCGTTTGAGGATACCGGCAGCCCGGTCGGGCAAGTCTGAGCCGAGGCTGTTGCTGCACACAAGCTCCGCCAGACGATCGGTGACATGCGCGGGCGTCATGCGCGTGGGGCGCATCTCGAACAGCGTCACTGGGACGCCACGATTGGCCGCCTGCCATGCGGCTTCACAACCTGCCAGTCCTCCCCCTACAACCGTCAAATCGCTCATCGCAAATCGTGTATCGTTCGTTGCACAGGCAACACTCTCCCGCACAGCTTCAGACCTTTTGACCGGTGACTATTCTACCACAGGCTGACCCGGTTGGCTAAGTTGGTAAATCAGAGTATACTGGCCGGCGTTCACAGCACGGAGGGGAAAGAGCATGGAGTATCGAAAAGATGACTAACATCCTCATCATCGAAGACGATCCAGAAGCTGCTCGTATCCTGGAACTATCGCTCAAACGAGAACGATATAAAACAACCATCGCCTTGAACGGCACGCAGGGCCTTGTCGCAGTACAAACTCTACAACCTGATCTCGTCTTGCTCGACCTGATGCTGCCCGACATTGACGGCTATGAAGTCTGCCGCCGGATCCGGGCCAACCCGCTAACGGCCGAGTTGCCCATCATCATTGTCTCGGCCAGGACGCAAGACGCCGACAAGCTCATGGCGGCTCAGTTGGGCGCCAACGGCTACCTCACCAAGCCATATCGGCGAGCCAATCTGCTGGCTATGATTCAGGCCTGCTTACCCAAGCCAACACGGTCCGCCGCATGATTGCGGCGGGCCGTGAGATGCTCACGCCGCATAGTGCAAGCATCACCTGCGCGTTCGCGCGGGAAATTTTTTCCGCATGATGTCCACGACCAAGCGGTCAATCAAGGCCTCTTTCTCTCTGCATCGCTCTTCAAGGTTTTCAATCCCGACCCATGCACGCAATGCGCCGAGGGTCGCCTCGTCATACTGGCCGGTCAGACGGCCCTCGTAATGCCCGGACCGCTTGAGAAGCCCCTGCAACTCGCGGCACAGCTTGCCTTCGATCTTGAGCCAATCTTGCGGCGCGGCGCGTCCAAAATATAGATGGTGGAGCCGCACCAGTCGCTTGAGCTTGCGAATCGGGTGCGGGTCATCATCCACGCGCAGATCGAGGTAGCGGTCATTGTAACCGGCATACCCGCCCTTTTCGCGCACGACCACGACGCAGGCGCTTTGCTGACCGCGCCGGTCGCCACCCGCCTTCTGACCGGCGGCTAGTGCTTCTACCAGTCTGTCCGCTAATTCACCCCGACTGTGCTCGAACGAGTGCGCTATAGCCTGCACCGTTTCGCCACTGACGAGGATGTTACCCTGGCAGGCATAGCGGCGTCCCGTGAGGCCGCCCGCCCAATCCATGCAAGCTTTGCCGGTGAAGGTGGCCGCCCGCCCCTGCGCATCTACAAGACCGGCCTGCCGATGATCGCGCTCCGGGTCGGCTGCCGTGAGGCGCTCGAGCACCTCTTGCGCGCTGAGACCCTCGGCTAACAGTGATAGACCCTCCGGCCCATACGATGTGTTGGCGTGAGCCTGAGTGGCGATCGCACCGATACCTGCCTTGGCCCACGGCACTATCGAGCCTACCGCCAGGAACTTGGATTGAGTTGCCAGACCCCACTCGTGAGCGTCGGGGTCATACGCAGCGATGGAGAAAGTAGCAAGTGACGACACGGCTTATCCGCCTCCCTTGACGCCAAACACCGCGCCAATGGCATAACCCGCCAACGCCGAGATGATCCCGATGACGGCCATCTGCAATCCGCTGCGAACGGGCCGGCCCACGGTGGTGCGCGCTTTATAAACGCCCACGGCGAACAAGGCCAGCGCGGAAATGACCAGCGAGATGACCATCGCAGTAACGCGCGGAAGAATGTTTAACGGCACCAAGACGAATGGCAGCAGCGGAATCAGCGAGCCTGCCAGCGCCGACACGCCAACCACCAGGGCGCTTTTCACGGCGCCGCGCTCGACCGGCTGAAGCTTGAGCTCCTCGGCCATCATCACCTTGAGCCAGGTCTGTTCGTTCGAAGTGATGGCGGCTGTGACTTGGTCCAACGCATCACCTTCCAGGCCATACTCGCGATAGACAACGCGGATTTCTTCGCGCTCGAGCTCTGGGACTTGACGAATCTCGCGTTTTTCGCGCTCCAGCTCGGCCAGGTAGAAATCGCGATCGGCGAGCGTGCTGGTATAGGCAACCGCACCCATCGAGATGCTTTCGGCAAAGGTGGCCGCCAGCCCGCCCGCCAAGACGACGTTCGGGTCAGGCGTGGCCGCCGCAACACCCAGGATGACGCCCAGCACATTGACCAGCCCGTCCTGCCCGCCCAGGATCACATCCGAAAGCGAGCCACCCCCGCCATGTCGCTCGATATGCCGCGCCCGTAACGAAGATTTGGATGGCATGGCCGACGATTGAAGCATATGGTCCTCCCGTGAGCACAACGAACGACCCTCTTGGTCGTTCGTCGGCGAAACTTTTCGTCAGGCCATCATGGCCCTTTTGAGCGCCGTGCCCAGACGCCGGATGCCCTCAACGATCACTTCGGGCTTGCAGTAGGAAAAGTTGAGCCGCATGTTGTGGCGGCCTTGGCCGTTGCCTTCAGGGAAGAATGAAACGCCCGGCACGTAGGCCACCTTTTCTGCCACGGCCACTTTGAAGAGGTCGACGGTATCCACTTGAGGCGGCGTGGTGACCCACAGGAACAGCCCGCCTTGCGGATGGGTCCACTCGACCTGGTCGGGAAAGAACTCGGCCATGGCGTCGAGCATGGCATCGCGCCGTTCGAGGTAGGTGGCACGGATGCGCTTGACATGGCGGCGCAAGATACCGCGCTCGCAGATGTCGTTGACCACCATCTGCAGGAACGTGCTGGTGTGCAGGTCAGCCCCTTGCTTGGCCAGCACCAGCTTGCCGATGACGTCGCGAGGCGCGGCGATCCAGCCCAGGCGGATACCAGGCGAGAGCGTCTTGGAGAAGGTGCACACATAGATGGTGCGCTCTTTGGCCAGGGTGACGATGGGCGTGAGGTCTTGCCCTTCAAAGCGCAATTCGCCATACGGGTCATCTTCAACGATGAACAGGTCATACTTGAGCGCGATCTCGACCAACTGCTTGCGTCGCTCTTCGCTCAGCGAGACGCCCGCCGGGTTGTGAAAGTTGGGCAGAACGTAAACGAACTTGGGGCGACACCGCTGGACGGCCGCCTCGAGCTCGTCCACGACCATGCCGTTTTCATCGAGAGGCACGGTGCAATAGTTGGCCTCATAGGCGTTCCAGGCCTGCAATGCGCCGAGATAGGTGGGACGTTCAGTGCAGACCAGGCATTGGTCGTCTACAAACACCTTGCCGATGAGGTCGAGCGCCTGCTGGCTGCCGTTGGTGAGCAAGATGTTTTCCTCTTCAGCCGGCACGCCATACTTGCGCATACGCTCGACGAGGTATGTTTTGAGGGGGCCATACCCTTCGGTCTCGCCGTACTGAAGCGCCCTGGGGCCGTCGTTGCGAAGAACGTAATCACAGGCTTCCTGGAATTCGCGCACCGGGAACATTTCGGGCGCCGGCAAGCCACCGGCAAACGAGATGATGTCCCTTTGCGCTGTCAGCTTGAGCAGCTCGCGAATGACAGAGCCCGCCATGCGGCGGGTCCGCCCGGCATAGTTGGCCTGCCAGTCAATGAGCTTGACATCTGATTCGATCACAGGTGCGACCATGACCGTCTCCTTTTGGAATCGAGATTTTGGGTCTGATGTCATTCTATCACTGCTGATTCCCCGTGGCGCAATGACGTTTGTCGTGTTTCTTACGGGCTTTTCGTCACTCGCGTCCCATCAACTGTGTGACCACTGGCTCCAACTCTATCAAGTCATGGATGGCATAGTCCACGCCGTCCGCCTGGTCGCCCTCTACAATGACCGTGGTCATACCGAACTCGCGCGCCGGGCGCAGGTTGCGCGCCATATCTTCTACCAGAATGCAGGCCAGCGCCGGCGCGCCGAGGATGGCAAGCAACCGACGATAGGCCCCCGGCTCCGGCTTGCAGTGGAAATCCACGGCGTGAATATCCACGACGACAGGAAAATGGCGCGCCACGCCCAGGCGTTCCATCACACGCCGCGCGTGGGCTGTGTCGGCGTTTGTAAAGATCACTTTGGGCAGCAGGATGCGGCCCAGCATGGCGTCCAGCGCCGGGGCGGGCTGGATATACTTTTCCAGCGGAATGTCGTGGACGAAATGGAGATAGTCGTCCGCGTTCACCTGATATTCGATTTGCAGGCCGCGCAACGTTGTACCGTAGCGGACAAAGAAGCGCTTTTTTACATCGGCAGCCTCGTCGGGGGCAAAGCCCATGCGAGAGGTGAGATACAACAGAATACGCCGGCCAATTTCGGCCATCAGGCCAGTGCGACGCGGATATAGCGTTTCGTCCAAATCGAGAATCAAGTATTGAAATTCATTCACAGGCTGACCTCACGCCGCCCTTTCATCTTGTTCTCAAAGAGGCGAAAAACATGATACCACAGAACAACAGCATCCACACAACTATCCTCTGTACTATTGACTTCATATCCGCAGCCCGGTAGAATGGGACTGCAAATCCGACCTACTCATCCCCCTGCCCTGCTATCATCTCATCGCGGCGCGGGCAAATCGTGTGCGGCTGATTTTTTCCACGACGACGGCCGTACCGTGAACAATGAGGTTGCGATGCACAAGACACCGGGGCACAACTTTCAGAACGGATCTTTGGCTTTGCGCAGGGCAAGTCCGGCTTACAGGCTTGTGGCGCTGGGTCTGGCGTTGGTGCTCATGTCGGGGAACGTCACTCCCAGTCACGCGGCCGCTCCTGTGCGTCGCGTCAATGCTCCACACTTTGACAGTGTTCCTTTTACAACGGAAAGTGGGTATCGATGGGAGAGTGACACTGTAGGGGGCATCAACAACAACCAGAACAACCGTGGCTGGTATGTGATTTTTCACATCCCATTTGCCAGCCTGGGTCTAGCTGGACCGCCCCCCCACGACACGCTATGGGGCATGGCCATGGCGGTTCACGACCGTGACGATGCGGTCGGAACGCCCATCGCCGATTCAGTCTGGCCCGGAGTCCCATGGACATGGGATATCAGCTACGCTGTAGCTCAGGCTTATACAGCGGGACAGCCACTGCGCTTAGCTCTACGAAGCCGACTCGGCCCGCCATAGCGGCAAATACTTTGTTACTTGTGATTCTGGGGATTGGAATGCGGAAGGCCGGCCGACTCTGCAGGTGGCTTGGGGTGATCCGCCGGCTACCATTCACAAAACAGCGTGGCCGCTCTCCGGCTCAGCCGGGCGTCCAGTGACCTACGAGATCGGCATCGTGGGGAGCGGACAGGCGTTTACTGTCACGGATGACTTGCCAGCTCGGGTGAGCCAGCCAGGGACAATTCAAATCACAGGTGGAACCGCTCTGTATAACCTACCCGCCCATCGCATCCTCTGGACAGGAACCCTGGTACTCGGCAAGCCGATGACGCTGACCTCTGCTGTGACGCCGACGGAACCAGGCCCGGCAGCGGTACGCAACACAGCTATACTCACCGACTCCACAGGCCACGGTTACACCGCCGTCCACGTTTTAATCATCGACCCTCGCCAGATATGGCTTCCCCTTGTTCTGCGTGATCAGGACACGCAGCGACATACGTCATTCTAACCATGGCCGGCTTGTTCTGACTAGGCTGTTATACGATTGTTATAACAATGCCCATTCTGTTACGTCTTCGTTACAGAATTAGCCTATGCTACTGGAAAATCTTGGCGTGCAAACCATGTCCCAGGCGAAGCTAACCTTGATCGTGGTCATAGCCGCGTTGAAATGTCACAAGTAATCGCAAGCCCAAAGACAGCTCTTTCAGAGCAAGATGAACGCTACCGCCAGTTGATGGAGCTGTATCCCGACCTGGTATGCATCCAGGTCGCCGGGAATATCGCTTTGATCAACACCGCAGGAGCTCAATTGCTAGGCGTCCAAGATACTGAAGGCCTGATCGGCAAACCCCTGGCGGATTTTGTCCATCCCAATTTCCGGGCGAGTGCCACGGCGCGATTCTCGCGCATCAGCTCGAACGGGAAAACGCCACTGACGGAAGAAAAGTGGGTCTCGCTGGACGGGACCCCGATAGAGGTCGAAGTCACGGCGATGGCCATGACGCATCAGGGGCAGCCTGCCATTCAGATTGTCGCCCGCGACATCACTCGACGCAAGCGAGCCGAAGCAATGCAGCGCGACGCCGAAGAGCGGCATCGCCGGCTCATGGAGTTGTACCTGGATCTGATCGGCGTCGAAAGCGCTCGCACGGCCGAACTGCAGGTCGCGTTGCGCCGTGCGCAGGAAGTGGACCGCCTCAAGTCTCAACTCTTGTCCATTGTCTCCCACGAGCTGCGCACTCCTCTCACCGCCATTCGGGGACAGACGACGACCTTGATCGAGTACGCGGAGCAAATCAGCCCGGCGGAACAACTTGAAGGGCTGCGCATCGTGGACGACGAAGCGACTCGACTCGACGAGTTGATCGGCCACGTACTGGACATGTCACGCATCGAATCTGGCACCCTTCGAGTGGAGCCGATTGCCATTGATCTGCAGCCGGTTTTGCGAGACTCTATTGACCTGATGGCCGCGCAGGCGCCACATCACACGCTGACCGCCCATTTGCCGGCCTTGCCCCTGGCTCAGGCTGACCCCCGCCGGGTCAGACAAATCATGACCAATTTGCTGGACAACGCCATCAAGTTCTCGCCACAGGGCACCACGATCACGGTGGACGCCGAGGTTGACCTGACGACTATCACCATTTACGTGCGCGACCAGGGGCCGGGCATTCCGGCCAAGCATCTGCCACACATCCTCGATCGCTTTTATCGCGCCGAAGAAAGCCACATACGCGCCAGGGGAGTCGGATTGGGACTAGCCATCTGCAGAGGGCTGGTCGAAGCCATGGGTGGACGCATCGCCGTCACCAGCCAGGTCGGCCGGGGCAGCGTTTTTTCGTTTTCTTTACCCCGCACACAGGGAGTCAGAACGCATGGCCAAGAGTAGCACCCGCATCCTTGCCATTGACGACGAGCCACATATCCTGCGCTTTTTGCAGAGCAACCTTCAGCTTGCCAACTATATGGTGCTGACCGCAGCGCGTGGCCTGGAGGGATTGCGCATGGCGATTGAAGCTCCGCCCGATTTGATCTTGCTTGACCTTGGCCTGCCCGATGTTAGCGGCGTTGAAGTTTTGCGACAGTTGCGCCGCAAGTCTGATGTGCCGGTCATCATCATCACGGCCCGGGACGACGAAGAAAGCATGGTCGTCGGATTGAACCAGGGCGCGGACGACTATCTCATCAAACCGTTCAGCGGGCGCACACTGCAAGCGCGCATCGAAGCCGTGCTGCGCCGCTACCGGGCCGCCACGCCGACGCTGGAACAAGCACGCTATCAAATTGGCCCCCTGGATGTGGACATTTCAAACCGACGGGTGACACTGAACAATAAACCCATTGGCCTTACACCCATCGAGTTCTCCCTACTGGTCGAGCTGATTCGCAGCGCCGGGCGGGTTCGCCTGCATAGCGATTTGCTCACCACTGTCTGGGGGCCGGAATACCGGGACGACGTAACAGTGCTGCGGGCCGCCATATACCGCCTGCGTCACAAGGTTGAACTTGACCCGTCCAATCCCAGATTGGTGCGAACCGAGTCTGGCGTGGGCTATAGTTTCCACGCGGGAGATACAGACCCGGCGTCCCCGCCCGAGCCGGCAGCCGAGGCGCATCAAGCTCCCGACCAGACACGGCCCATCCCGCAGTTTGCCTCCTTTGGCGACAGCCCGGCGTGATAAAAGCCATCCACCAGCCGCCTCGCAACACCCATCTGGACCGTGCTGGTGGCGCGTCCCAGGTTGCCTTAGAGCCTATCCTAAAATTCGTTCCTGACCTGCTTCATCCAGCCCGATGAGGGTGGCAACGAGACGCATACAGAACGTTAACAAATATGTGGTACAACTGGGGTGAGAATTCTATAGCCAGGAGATCACCCCATGAACGTAAAAGAGCGCAAGCGCTACGGGCGCAACAAGCGTAAACCGGTGACCCAGCGGAAGCGGCTTACGCGTCGCGAGAAAATTCAGAAGCAAGCCCGCCGTCAGCGACATTTGGCTACCATTCGACGTGTCCCCGATGACTTGTGGGAACTCATTCGGCTACTATTGCCCCCTGAGAAACCCGCCGGAACGGTCGGACGGCCCATCGTGCCCTACCGGACTGTGCTGGACGGCATTCTGTATGTCTTGCGCACAGGCTGTCAATGGAAGATGACACCGAAGGAATTTGGGTCGGGCAGCACGTGCCACAAGCGTTTTCAAGAATGGGTGGCGAGTGGCGTGTTTCTGCGCGCTTGGCAATTGCTGTTGCGCCGCTATGACGAATGGCGCGGTATTCAGTGGACTTGAGCCGTCGACAGCAAAAGCGTTGCGGCTCCACTGGGGGGCGAGGATACCGGACCGAACCCAACCGACCGTGGCAAATCGGGGAGCAAGCGACATCAACTGGCAGGGTGGACATGCCCTGGCGCTTGAGGCGCGCGAGTACCTGTTGAAGGGCCAAGTGGATCAATTTGGAGCACTCTTGCATCGGGCGTGGCAACTCGAGAAGCGATTTGCGCCGGGGGTGACCACCGAACGGATTGACCGCTGTTATGGCATCGCCCGTCAAAACGGAGCCCTGGGAGGCAAGATCGCGGGCGCGGGAGGCGGGAGATTCTTGATGTTGTACTGTGATGACGGCGCCAGTCCTCGCGTGGAGGCGGCGCTCGCCAGGTATGGCCTGCGGCGGATGGACTTTCGCTTCGAGGCCGACGGCCCTCGCGTCCTCTTTAATGCCGGATTGCGGCTACGATAGATCTAACCTGTTCCCGCCGGATCGCCAGATCCGGCGGATGTTTTTCCCCTTCGTCCCTCGCCTGCAACTTGCTCCCTGCTCCGCATCTCAATTGCAACCGATTCGTAATTCTCCTGAGCTTGCTCAGGAGTATAATTTAGGGGGCCTATGGCCAAGGCCGAGTGGGCTTGCGGCGGATACCTGCCTCCCCCCCCGCAGCGTGGTGTTGGCAGATTGGATTCGCTGGCGACACGGTGTATAATGTAAGTGTCGAGCGACATTCGCCATTCGAAATTAGCATGACTCAAGCACTTGCATTCCTTAGTCTCCCGCCTGGCGATGTGGTGTATCACCTCGCCGTCTTGTTCGCCATCGAGGCGATGCTGGCGATGACGTGGCATCACCGCCATGACGGTCTCGCACGCCGCTGGGCCCTCGCTTCGGCGGGATTGACAGCAGGCCGACTGCTGTTGATCCTGGCTGCCGTGCTGGCGGCGCTCGGGGCCTTGCCCTCATCCGTTGCCATCACACCGCCGCTGGAACGCTTTATCGAAACTGCCGGCCTGGGATTGCTCGCCTGGGCCTTTGTGCCATGGCTGCAAGATCATCCAGTCGCCGGCAAGGCGCTGGCTATCGGCAACCTCATTGCCGCCGCGACCTTATACGCGTGGGCCGCGCCCCAGTGGTTGGCTGTTTCCAGCCAGGGAGTTCCCTTTAATCTCACGGCGCAAAATGGGATATGGAGCGCGTGGGCGCTGGCGCTCTCGCTGGTGGCCGCGATTCTGTCGCTGGCACGCCGTCACGAAGGTTGGGCCTTGAGCCTGGTCGCGTTCGCGCTTTTGGCAGCAGGCCACGCGTTGCATCTCGTTTGGCCCGACCCGAAGGTTCATGCGGCCGAGTGGGCGCGGTTGGGAGCACTGGTGGCTTTTCCCTTGTTCGCCGCGCTGGTCTACGAGCACATGACGGCGCGCGAAGCGCCGGCGGAGCAAGTTTCCGTAGCACCTCACGCCGGCGGGCCGAAGCGTGCGCCGACTGACTCTAGTCCGGCGGCCGAAGCGTGCCGGGCCGTGGCCGAGGCCAACGACCTGCCTCTGGCCTTGCAGCGAGCCGCCAGCGCGATTGCCGGAGCGCTCCAGGCCGACCTCGTCGCCGTGGGCATCCCCGGCGCATCGCCCGACACGGTCGAGCTGACCGCAGTTCATCACCCCGGCGCAACACCCGAAGTGGGTGCAACGTTCCCGCTTGACAGCCAAGGCGCCATCCAGCAAGCTATCTCGCACAAGCGCGAGGCCAGGCTGGATCCGGTTCAAGCACAGGGCAATGAGGCGGTGACGCTGGCGCTACTGCTTGACACTCCATTGCTGCGGCCGCTATTGATCGAGCCGCTCGTATACAACCGTGAAACGCTCGGCGTGCTCATTGTGGGCGAGGCTCAGCGCAAGACGGCCGAGCCGAATGACAACAGCTTTGGCCACGCTGCGCAGGCTGCTGCCGCTCAACTGGGCTGGGCATTGGGGATGGCCCGCCGCGCCGAAACACTCGCGCGCCGCGCCGAGGAACTGGCCGCCTCGCTGCGCCACCAGGAAACGCGCATCCTGCAAAACCAGGTGGCGCTCGAAGCGGACGCCGCACAGAGCCAGGTCGAACTGCAAGCAGCGTGCGCTGAACTGGAAGAAGCACGCGCCCAGGCCACGCATCATCAAAAGCGGGCCGAAGAGATTGCTGCGCTGGTTGACCAGATGCAAATGGAGAGCGGACAGATAGCGCAGCGTGACTGGAAGGAACAAGTCGAGCGCTTGAGGGCCGACCGTACTGTAGCCGTCGCCGAAGCAGACAACGGGCGGCAAGGCGGCCCGCATGAGCAGGTGGTAGCCACGCGCCAGGTGACGGCGCTGACCACGCCGAACGGCAACCCAGAGGAATCTGGGAACCGCAGCGAGGTGATCGCCAGCCTCTCTCAAGAGTTGCGGACCCCCATGACTTTGATCAGCGGCTATACTGATCTCTTGCTCAGCGAGTCGGCAGGGATTCTGGGCGCGATGCAGCGCCAGTTTCTCCAGCGTGTCAAGGCCAACATCGAACGGATGAGCGGGATGCTGAATGATCTTGTCCGGGCGGCAGAGATTGACACCGCGCACCTGGAACTGGAGGCAGAGTCGGTGAACCTGGCCGAGGTCGTCGAAGAAGCCAGACTGGGCAGTGCGGCGCAGTTTCGCGAGCGCAGCATCAGCCTTCAGATCGATCTGGCCGAGCCTCTGCCGGCGCTGCACGCCGACCGTGACAGTCTCTACCAGATTCTGTCGCATCTGCTTGCCAACGCCTGCCAGTGCAGCAAGTCCGGCACACAGGTCCGCGTGTCCGCGCAGCGGTCTGAAGCGGAAGGCCTTGTAGCGGTGAGCGTCACCGACACGGGGGGCGGGATCAGCCCGTCTGACCGCCAACGCGTGTTCTCACGACATTACCGCGCCGACAATCCGCTTATCGAGGGATTGGGCGACACCAGCATCGGCCTTTCGATTGCCAAGACACTCGTGGAAGCGCACAGCGGGCGCATCTGGGTGGACAGCGAGATGGGTCAAGGCTCGACGTTCACTTTTGTATTAAGGGCTGTTCCACCGGCCTGAAAGACGATCTCAAAAGCAGCCTGGCCTCTGGTGGGCAATGGGCACGAAGCCCTATACTACACAACCCCTGGGACTTGCCAGGGGCAACCCCTGGGACTTGCCAGGGGCCCCAAGGCGATTAGACGTTGAACACAATGCAAACATCAGCCAAGAGCGCTTGGCGACAACTGTGGAGCGGAATTGCGGCTGGCATCGTCGTGGTTGCGACAGTGCTGGCTGGCTTGTTACTCGCTTCACAGGAACCTGGTGGGGGCCCCCCCCCCGCACCCACCACGATTGCGCTGGTCAGCGGGACGCCGACGATTCCAGCCATAGCATCACTCACGCCGACCAGCATGCCAGCGACGTTCATCGCCGTCACGCCGGTTGTAGCGAGTATTGTCACGCCAGTCGCAGCGAGTGCTGTCACGCCCATGTCCATTGTTGTATGTCCTCCTCAAACGAGCTGGTCAACTTACATAGCGCGCACAGGCGATACACTCAGTTCCATCGCACTTTTCTTTAGGACCGATGCATATTTGCTGATTCAGGGCAACTGCCTGGTCAACACCGATATCACAGCCGGGCAAACGCTATACATCCCGCCTACCCCCACGCGTGCGCTCATGCCAACTCGCGGCTCCACGCCAACGCGCACCCCTTGCGGCCCGCCGCTCAGGTGGGTGGTCTACTATGTTCAGCCCGGCGACACGCTCTACGGCCTTGCCTTGCGCTATGGCACATTCGTCTACACACTGGCCCAGGCCAACTGCCTGACAGGTTATGCGCTGCGCGTCGGTCAGCCGCTCTACGTTCCACCCGTGATCGTTATCCCGCCGACCGCGACGCGCGTCTCGCCTTCGATTACTCCACCGCCGTCGCCTGCGGCGTCCGCTACGTCCACACCACCGACTCCACCAGCGACGGTTCTGCCCGGTGTCACGCCGTCTCGCACGCCAACGCCCGTTCGGCCCTCGCCCTCGCCTTCGGCGACAGGGACGGGTGTAACGCCGCCTTCGGTTACGCCTGGGGCCAGCGACACACCTCAACTGCCCACACCGACAGCCAGCATCACACCCTCGGCAGCAACGCCGACCGCTGCCGCGACACAGACCCCGGCGCTGCCTACCAACACGGCGCTGCCACCAACGGCCACTCTGCCGCCGCCGACAAATACCATGCCACCACCGACCCATACTTTGCCGCCACCGACGAATACGTGGCCGCCGCCCACCCACACGCCATTGCCGCCGACGGCCACCGTACTGCCGCCAACGAACACGGCAAGACCTTCGGCAACACCCTAACGGACTCTTGTGACATTGCCCCCATGCACAGAAAATGGTTCGATTACGTTGATGCTGTTCTGCTGACCGGCTGTGTGATCCTCGGCTTGCTCATCGCGCGTCTGCTACTGGATGATTGGACTACTGCCCAGGCCGTGGCCTTGATCACGCCCGTGACGCTGGTTGCGCCTGAGCTGGTCAACGTCACACCGGAACCCGTCGCCACACTCACGCCTGTTCCAACCGCTCAACCCACGTTGATGCGTGCGCTCATTTCACGGCCGACGGCGACACCCCGCCCCACCTATACACCGACGTGGATTCCTCCGACGGCTACACCTCTGCCTCCCTCAGAGGCCGAGCCACGCGGTATCTTTGTCCCCAGCGTCACGCCCAACGGGACAGCCTTTATCAACCGCACGCGCGTCCCGTCGCCCGTGGCGCCCGTTGCGCTACCCAAAGGCTCGATCATCATCATGCTGCTGGGAAGTGACAAGCGGCCCAAAAGCGGCGATTACCGCACCGATACGATCATCCTGGTCAATGTCAACCCAAACTCTTTGGCCGGAAATGAGGCTCGCCCCAGCGTCACGCTGTTGTCCATCCCACGTGACCTTTACGTCTACATTCCCGGCTATCAGTTCCAGAGAATCAACGTGGCCGACGAGCAAGGCGAGTTCAGTCATTTTCCCGGCGGCGGGGCCGCGCTGCTCAAACAGACTATTGAATACAACCTGGGCCTCCACGTGGATTATTACGCGCGCGTGGACTTTGGTGGGTTCATCAAAATTGTGGACACGCTTGGCGGCATTGACGTGCTGGCGAATTGCCCGCTGGAAGACATTTTTCCCGACGACCCCATCACGGAGAATCCCGCGGTCACCGGCGCCATCTCTATTAAAAAGCCTGGCCTGGCGCACCTGGACGGCAAACACGCACTGTGGTACGCGCGCAGCCGCGAGACGACCAGCGACTGGGATCGCAGTCTGCGACAACAGCGCACTCTGCGCGCGATGTGGAACAAGGCTAATCAACTGGGATTGATCGCCAAACTGCCGGAACTGTGGAACGACCTGTCCGCCACGGTCAAGACCGATCTCAAACTCGGCGACATTCTCTGGCTGGCGAGCATCGGCGCTCGACTGGACGGCACGCGCATCAAGAGCCACTTGCTCGACGGCAACCTGGTCTATTCCTGGACCACGCCGGACACGCGCGCCTCGGTCCTCTTGCCCGTGCCGGACAAGATCGGCGGGGCATTGGCCGAGATGTTCAATCCGCCTACGCACGTCGCCGCGCAGGCGCAGGCGAGTGTAGAGGTGTGGAACGGCACAGCCGACCCGGCGTGGGGCTTGCTCGCCGCCGACCGGTTGGAGTCGGAAGAATTCAGCGTCACAAAAGTCGTCCCGGCAGACCGCAGCGATTACGCGCAGACCAAGCTGGTGGACATGAGCATAACGCCCAAAGGCTCACGCCGGGCAGCGTTGGCCGAAATCTTTCGAGTGGCGCCGGCCAACGTCGTCGCCCTGCCGGACCTGAACAGCCCGGCCCAGTATCGCGTCATTGTCGGCGCGGACTTTTATCCCTGCGTGCGACCACGCTCGCCGGGCAGTGGACCCCTGCCGGCCCCGCCCACGCCGACGGCCAAACCCTAAAAACCGTCTTTCGTCCCGGCGTGCGAATTGGAGGCTCACGCGCTTGCCATGCCGGGAGAAGCCCGGTATAATCGCCGCTCAGGATATGAACGCGACTGGCCCCGAATCTCTACGGGGCTTTTTTCTGGGCAGGCCCAACACGACGCATGGCAAACGCAACTATTAACGCGATCGAGGAATCAGCCGGGCCGCGCGCCGACCCGTGGCGGATCGCCTGGAACGGCTTGACGAGCAACACGTTGCTCGTCGCTGTCCTCCTGGCGATGTCGCTTGTGTTTGCGCTAGCCGCGTGGCTGCCTCAGTCACCGGATAGCGCGAGTGACCCGGTGGCATTCTCACAGTGGCGCGGTGAAACGCAGGCCCGCTTTGCAAGTTCATTCGCGCTCTTGCAGCAAAGTGGGCTTTTTTCACTCGAGCGCGGCCCGATCCTGCGCTTGCTCATTGCCAGCCTGGCGCTCTGCCTGTCACTTTCACTTGTGGAGAGCATCCAATCCGCGTGGCGCGCGCGCCGTTCACCTCAACCCCTGGGATACGCTCCGCTGAAAGTCAACACTGAGCAGTCACTCGACGACATCGCCGCCCGCTTGCGCAAGCAGCGATTCCGCGTCGCCGCCGAAGGCGAGGCAGTCTACGCCGACCGCTTCCCCTTGGCCAATGCTGGACAGATCGCCCTTGCCCTGGGCGGGCTGCTCATCATCGTCGGTCTAGCCCTCTCGAGCGCGACGGGCTGGCACGTGAGCAACGTGACACTGGGCCTCGACCAGAGGATACCCATCGGGCACGGCACACCCTACAGCCTGCGCCTGGATGCTCTGGACTCGGGCTTGACCGGGCGGATAACGCTGCTGAAAGAAGCCGATGCAGTTGCAGCAGTTGCCGAAGGCCGTCTGGCAGTTGGGCAACCGTTGCGCCAGGGCGATCTGACTGTGTTTCTCACCGGGGCCGGGCCCGCGGTTCGGGCCAATGCTACATTCACAGATGGGCAATTGCTACACTTGCAGGCGTCTGCCGCGTCTGCGCCGGCCTCTGAGCTGCTGTTCCTTCTCACGCGCGACGAGCCAGACCGGTACATTGGCGCGCCGGAGGCCGGGCTGGTCGTGCGAGTCTCGCGCGGCACAGGCAACTCACAGCTCGTCCACGTGCAAATATACCGCAGCAAAACAGGCACTCTGGCCTTTGAGGGCGACGTTTCATCCGAGACCCTGGTCAATGTCGAGAACGCAAACTTTGCGCTTCGGCCCGAAGCTTTTGCCGTCCTGACCTTTGCACGGGATACTGGTCTGCCTGTGACATTGACCGGTGCAGTGATCCTGGCGCTGGGACTGGTCATGGCAGCCCTCTGGCCTGTCAAGCGCCTGGCGGCACTGGCAGATGCCGGCGGGACATGGCTGCGTGGCGAGGCTGACCTTGTTCGAGCATTGGAACCAGGGCCGACGCCAGTCATACACGAACAAAGATGGCTGCAGGTCATCACGTCAGTCGGTTGGAAAATCGGATTGATGCTACTCTCCGGGACGATCGGCCTGTTGTCTGTACACAGCCTGATGCGCAACGGGACGCTCTGGCCTTCAACGGCGCTGACCTCAGCCTTTACGGTCACCTGGCTGGCGAGCTGCGCGACCGCTCTACTGCCACAGCGCTGGCCTCGATGGGCTGTGCTGGCGTTGACCCTCACCTTGCTGATCATCGCAGTGAGCCGCCCGGGCCTGTTGATCGGGCCGGACTTGGCAAAATGACCGAAAACACAACTCCCATCACGATCGGCGTAGCGGGCGGGACCGGGTCGGGTAAGACGACCGTCGCCAACACCATCCTGGATCGTGTTGGCCAACATCGCATCGCCCACATCCAGCACGATAGTTATTACCGCGACCAGAGTCACCTGTCACCCGACGAGCGCGGACGCATCAACTTTGACCACCCGGACTCGCTCGAAACCGAATTGCTCATCCAGCACCTGGAAGACTTGCGCGCGTGGCGCCCCGTAGAAGTGCCGGTGTATGACTTTACCACACACAGTCGGACCTCACGTACCCTCCGGGTGGAACCGCGTCACGTGATCCTGGTGGACGGCATCCTGATCTTTGTCGAAAAAGCACTGCGCCAGATATTTGACATCAAGATTTTTGTGGACACGGATGCCGACCTGCGGTTCATTCGCCGCTTGCAGCGCGACATTGCCGAGCGCGGGCGGACGACCAGCTCGGTGATTGACCAATACCTCAACACCGTACGGCCCATGCACCTGGAATTTGTCGAGCCGTCCAGGCGCTACGCGGATGTGATCATTCCTGAAGGCGGATTCAACACGGTGGCACTGGACATGGTCGTGGCCCACGTCGAGGCCATGCTTCCGGAGCCGGGACATTTCCCTGCCCTTTGGCCCTCGGCAGGCCGACACACCTCCCCCGCCGGTTGACGACCAAGCCGCGCGCCGATACGCGGAGGTGCGCATCAAGGGGAACGACAAAGCCGCCGAAATCTTGCGGCTGACGTGCCTGGAGCAAAATGTGAAAGCGAACATAGTCGGCGCGTGCGCCAATCTTGCGGGCCGAAGGAACAAGCTTTATCGTGATCTGGCCCGAAGACACCCGATCACGCGCCAGATAAGGGAGAAGATCACGGCATGCCAAACGCCGCCGACCTGAGAGAACAAATCTTGAATCTGGTCAGACAGTATTACCAAGACAAGTTCGCTGGAAAAACGTTTGACTCCTCTCGCGATACGGTTCACTATGCCGGGCGAGTTTTTGACGATGAAGAGCTATGCAACCTGGTTGACGCCAGTCTGGATTTCTTCCTGACGACCAATCGGTACGCGGAAAGATTCGAATCGGATTTTGCAGACTATCTGGGGCTATCCAATGCCATGCTCCTCAATTCGGGTTCGTCAGCCAATCTCGTCGCGTTGACCGCTCTGACTTCACCCAAGTTGGGCGAGCGCCGACTCAGGCCTGGCGATGAAGTCGTGACCGTCGCAGCGGCCTTTCCCACGACTGTGTCTCCCATTTTGCAGAACCAGCTCGTGCCGGTTTTTGTGGATGTCAACCTGAGGGATTACACCGCCATTCCCGAACGCCTGGCGGAGGCGATTGGCCCCAAGACGCGCGCGATCATGATGGCGCACACACTTGGCGTTCCCTTTAACCTGGACGCTGTGATGAAACTGGTCAAGCCGCACGACCTGTGGCTCGTCGAGGACAATTGCGATGCGTTAGGCTCGCGCTATCGAGGCAAGTTGACCGGCACGTTCGGGCACCTGGCGACGATCTCGTTTTACCCCGCCCACCACATCACGACGGGCGAAGGTGGTTGCCTGGTGACCGACGACGAAATGCTGGCGCGGATTGCTCATTCTATTCGCGATTGGGGACGAGACTGCTACTGCGGGGGAGGCGAGAACAATACGTGTGGCAAGCGGTTCGGCCAGCAGTTCGGCACTTTGCCGCCTGGCTATGACCACAAGTACGTCTATAGCCATATCGGCTACAACCTCAAGATGACGGATATGCAGGCCGCCATCGGCTGCGCCCAGATGAAAAAGCTGGATGGCTTTATTGCCCGGCGCAAGGCTAATTTTCAAATCATCATGGAGATGCTCCGGCCCTACAAAGACCGGCTGATCTTGCCCGCCGCGACGGAGCAATCGGATCCCGCGTGGTTTGGTTTTGTCATCACCGTGCGCGAGGGGGCAGGGTTCACCCGCACCGAGCTGGCGCGGTTCCTGGAGGCTCATCGGGTCGAAACCCGCAACCTTTTCAGCGGCAACCTGCTGCGGCATCCGGCCTTTCAAGACATTCCGCATCGCACCGTGGGCGATTTGACCAACACCGACATCATTATGAACAACACTTGCTTCATCGGGGTCTATCCGGGGTTGGGCGAAGCGCAATTGGATTACATGGCCGATGTATTTGCGAGGTTCATGCGCGGCGAGCGCGTGTAACCCTGTGTGGTGAGAACATGGCGGTAGCGCAAAAACTAGCCTGCCAGGTGGAAAGGATCATCCATCACGGTGAGCACGTGTACACCGTGGACCTGCGCCCGGAACGCCCTGCGCCCAGGTTCCGGCCTGGCCAATTTCTGCACCTGGCGCTGGACGCCTATGACCCGAGCGACTTTTGGCCGGAATCGCGCGTGTTCTCCATTTCCAGCCCGCCCACGCAGCGCGAACGGCTGCGCATCACCTATTCCGTACAGGGGCGCTTTACAGCGCGGATGGCAAGGGAACTAGCCGAAGGCCAATGGGTCTGGGCCAAGCTGCCCTATGGCGAATTCGTCGTGGAGGACACCCGCGACGCCGTCCTTTTTGCCGGGGGAACGGGCATCACGGCTTTTACGGCGTTCCTGGCTGGACTGACACACGAATTTCAACACGCCGTTTACCTGGCTTATGGCGCTCGCGAGCGAGGCCTGCTCATCTATCGTGACATGGTGGAGCAGCGCGTGCGGATGACGGCCATGCTTCACGCCTATTATTTCATCGAGAGCGAGGCTGACGAACTTTTACCACACGAAGCCGCAGGACGTTTGTCGGTGGACGCCATGTGGCCGCGAATCCAAAACCCATCGGAGGCGACCTATTACATCTCTGGCCCGCCGCGAATGCTCAAGACCATCACGCAAGATTTGCGCGGCCGGGGCATACGAGCGGATGCCATTCGAATAGACGCGTGGGAGTAGACGCACATTCTTGAGGAGTAGTCAATGGCTCTTTCGACATTTTGGCAAGACCGCCCGGTGCTGGTGACAGGCGCAACGGGGCTGGTCGGTGGCTGGCTGGTACGGCGACTAGTCGGGCTGGGCGCAGAAGTCGTGTGCCTGGTGCGCGACTGGATTCCACAAAGTGAGCTGGTCAGCTCGCGGCTCATCGAGCAGGTCAAGATCGTGCGGGGTGACATTCGCGACCAGGAGCTTTTGGAACGGACGCTGGGTGAATACGAGATCGTCTCGGTATTTCACCTGGCTGCGCAGACGACGGTGGGCGTGGCAAACCGGAACCCGGTCTCGACGTTCGACGTCAATATTCGCGGAACGTGGCTTTTGTTGGAAGCCTGCCGGCGCAGCCCTCGCGTTCAGCAAGTGGTGATGGCTTCGTCGGACAAAGCCTACGGCAATCAACAAGTGCTGCCCTACAACGAGACAACTCCGCTTCAGGGGCAGCACCCTTACGACGTGAGCAAGTCGTGCGCCGACCTCCTCGGGCAGACGTATGCCAAAACCTACGGCCTGCCCGTCGCCATCACTCGCTGTGGCAACTTTTACGGAGGGGGTGATCTCAACTGGAATCGCATCGTGCCTGGCACGATTCGTTCCATCTTGCGAGGTGAGCGACCTGTGATTCGCTCGGATGGCAGTTATATCCGCGACTATTTCTACGTCGAAGATGGCGCGGCGGCCTATACCTTGCTGATGGAGCATTTGGCGGCCCGGCCCGAGTTGCGCGGCGAAGCGTTCAACTTTTCGAATGAGGTGCGCATCTCGGTTTTGGAACTGGTTGAAAAGATCCTGATGATGATAGGCTCGAACCTGGAGCCGGACGTCCGAAACGAAGCCTCCAACGAGATCAAGAGCCAATACCTCGATGCCACCAAGGCCAGAGCCATGCTGAATTGGTCGCCGTCGTTCACGCTAGAGACCGGGTTGTTGTCCACGATAGAGTGGTATCGCCGGTATTTTTCGAGAGATGCGCGAGAGCAGGCATGAATCGAGTGATCCCAGTCGTCATCTGTTCTGCTTTCCGCTCCTGAGCCATCGAGTGCGATACCTTCCAAATGGAGAGAGATATGAGCACAACACCGTTCACGCTGATAAGCAACTGCCGCGGATGCGGCGCTGCGCATCTGGAGCCGGTTCTTTCACTTGGGGCAATACCCCTTGCCAACTCTCTTCTGACGACCGAGCAGCTTGATCAGCCAGAGCCAGCCTATCTGCTGGATTTGGTCTTTTGCCCAGCCTGCTCACTCGTGCAAATCACAGCCACGGTGCCACCAGAGACGATCTTTCGAGACTATCTTTATTTCTCATCTTTTTCTGACACCATGTTGCGTCACTCGCAAGAGATCGTCGAACAGCTCATGCAGGACCGCCGACTTGGCAAAGACAGTCTGGCAGTCGAGATTGCCAGCAATGATGGATACTTGCTGCAATACTTTGTCAATGCTGGCATCCCGGTGTTGGGGATCGAGCCTGCGCGTAACGTGGCCAAGGTGGCCCAGGAACGTGGGGTGCCCACCATCACGGAATTCTTTGACGCCAACCTGGCTAGAGAGTTGCAGGGCCAGGACAAGATGGCTGATGTGATCTTTGCCAACAACGTGATGGCCCACGTGGCCGATTTGCATGGTGTCGTTGAAGGAATCCACGTCCTGCTAAAAAAGGACGGGGTCGCAATCATCGAAACGCCGTATGTCAAAGACATGATTGATCGCAGCGAGTTCGATACGATTTACCACGAGCACCTCTGCTATTACTCACTGACCGCGCTCGATCATCTCTTCAAGCTGCATGGTTTGACAATCTCCCAGGTAGAACGTCTGAGCATCCATGGCGGATCGCTGCGGCTGTTTGTCACGCATCCGGGCGCAGCCGGGGATCGGCGAAGTGTACAGCAACTGCTGGCCGAAGAAGCCTCATGGGGCGTGCGCCGATTGGATTTCTATCAGAGCTTTGCCAACAAAGTCAAATCTCTTCAAACTACCCTGTGTGATGTGCTACGAGGTCTCAAATCTCAAAACCGGCACATAGCCGCCTATGGGGCTGCCGCCAAGGGCAGTGTATTGCTCAACACCTTTGGCATCGGCAGCGATTTGATTGACTTTGTCGTCGATCGCAGCACTTATAAGCAAGGTCATTATATGCCGGGCTGCCATTTGCCGATCTATGCTCCGGCGAAATTGCTCGAGAGCATGCCAGACTATGTGCTACTGTTAACGTGGAATTTTGCCGAGGAAATTCTGGAGCAACAAGCAGAGTACCGGCGAAGGGGTGGGCGATTCATTTTGAGTATCCCAGAGATCAAGATTGTATAGGGCCTATGGTCTTTACTAAAACCCAACTTGCAGGGGTTTTTATAATTGAACCAGAAAGGCTTGAGGATGAACGAGGGTTTTTCGCTCGCACCTGGTGCCAGCGCGAATTTGAGGCTCATCATCTGAATGCCAGTCTCGCTCAATGCAATATTTCGTTTAACAGGGGCCGGGGCACGCTCCGCGGGCTGCATTACCAGGTTGCCCCCCATGAGGAGGCCAAGCTGGTACGTTGCACTATGGGGTCAATCTATGATGTCGTGGTTGACCTGCGCCTGCAATCGGCTACGTTTCGGATGTGGATCGCCGTTGAGCTCACGGCCACCAATCGCAAAATGTTATATGTGCCCGAAAGGGTCGCGCATGGCTTCCAGACCCTGGAGGACAACACTGAGGTTTTCTACCAGATGTCGGATTTCTATCATCCCGAATGCGCTCGCGGGGTGCGATGGAATGACCCGGCCTTTGGCGTCCAATGGCCATTAAGCGTGGAAACCATGTCGGCCCGCGACCAACAGTATCCGGATTTTGTGTTATGACAGCCGTATTACTCACAGGCGCTACAGGGTTTATCGGACAGCATTGTCTATCGCAGCTACTTGCTCAAGGCTATGACGTTCATGCCGCCTCAATCGACGCGCCCCAACAAGATAGGGGCGGTGCGCACTGGCACCAAGTCAATTTGTTGGATGCGGCGCAAGTCTCTCATTTGATGGCGGAGATCAAACCATCCCATTTGCTGCATTTGGCTTGGTACACTGCGCCCGGCAAATACTGGACAAGCATCGAAAACATTCGCTGGGTTCAAGCGAGTCTGGAGCTACTGCAGGCATTTGCGCGATACGGGGGCCAGCGAGTAGTGATGGCCGGAACCTGTGCTGAGTATGACTGGGCTTATGGCTATTGCTCCGAGTTCGTGACGCCGCTTGCGCCTGCAACGCTGTATGGCACAAGCAAACATGCGACGCAAATGCTGCTGCATGCTTTTGCCCAGCAAGCCAATCTGAGCGCGGCGTGGGGGCGCATCTTTTTTCTTTATGGCCCTCACGAGCACCCAGATCGGCTGGTAGCATCGGTAATTCGTGCTCTGTTACGCGGCGAGCCAGCGCGATGCTCACACGGCAACCAGATTCGAGACTGGCTGCATGTGCAAGACGTGGCTGGCGCATTTGTTGCACTGCTGGATAGTGATGTTTCAGGGCCAGTCAATATTGCCTCGGGTCAGCCAGTCAGTATCAAAGAAGTGATTGGTCGAATTGGGGCCCATCTGGGTCATAACGATCTGATTCAATGGGGCGCTGTGCCGGCTCCCGTAGATGAACCGCCTCTCCTGGTAGCCGATGTCCAGCGGTTGCGCGAACAAGTCCGCTGGCAACCGTATTTCAGCTTGGAGACAGGACTGGCGCACACTATCCAGTGGTGGTCGCAGCAGCCAGACAAGATTGGGCGGGGGTGAGCGTGAAACTGATCTTGGATACCGATAGCCAGACACTTGTCAAAGAGGAAAAAGGGCAAAGCGTCTGCTGGCCGCTTTACTCCAAAGAGGCCTTTGAGCTGATCTCGCATCAATGGCTCAAGGTGGGCTGGAATCAAAAATATTCCTACGTCTTTAGCTGGATGGGACGCCCGATCATCCAGATTCCGGAAGATATTGTACGAGTGCAAGAGGTCATCTACCGAGTCAAGCCGGATGTCATTGTTGAAAGTGGCGTCGCTCATGGAGGCTCGCTCATTTTCTACGCAAGCTTGTGCAAAGCCATGGGCAAAGGACGCGTGATTGGCGTTGATATCGAGATTCGGCCCCATAACCGCAGGGCGATTGAGGCGCACGAGTTGTTCGAGCTCGTCACCCTGATTGAAGGAAGCTCAATCGCACTCGACACCGTCAACCACATCAAAGCACTTGTCAAACCTAATGAATCAGTTATGGTGATCCTTGACTCAAACCACACTAAACAACATGTCTTGGATGAGTTGGAAGCCTATCACGACTTGGTCACGTCCGGCTCATACATTGTTGCAACAGACGGGAGCATGAAGGACCTCTATGATGTGCCACGCGGCAAGTCCGGATGGCAATGGGATAATCCAACTGCAGCAGCACTTGAATTCGCCCAAAAGCACGTCGAGTTTGTGATCGAGCAGCCTGCCTGGCCATTCAATGAAAGCGAACTCACCAAGAACATCACGCATTGGCCATACGCCTGGCTCAAACGAGTCTCGTAAGTCATAGCAGCGCGGCCATCGCGCAATCAGCCGATATGCGAGTAATTCTCAAACGCTTGGCCAAGATGATGACAGGCTATGGCGCCGTCCAATGGGCGGGGCCCTTTCTTTCGTTTATCTTTACGCCGATCATCACCCGTATCCTGACGCCCAGCGACTATGGCGTAGCCGATTTTGTGTTGACCGTTGCATCGGCCGTGGGCACCGTGGCACTGTTTGCCCTGCCGCAGGCTCTAACGGCCCACTTTAATGACCAGACGACTGATGACTGGAAACGGCACATCATTGGGAGTGCATTGGCAGCCAGTTGGATCATTGGCATTCCCATTGGGTTGGCGCTGATCGTGTTTGCGCCCCAGGTTGCCCAATCCACCTTTGGAAACCCAAGCTACATACCCCTGTTTCGACTTGTAGGTGCCACGGTCGCTTTCGGCGTATGCAGCACTGTCCTGACCACGGCGGCTCAAGCCTGGTTGCGTGTACGCTGGGGCATGCTGCTCAGCGCAACCGCGATTCTAATGACGGTATTGGGCAATGTGCTGTACATCATCGTGCTGCGCCTGGGCGCAACGGGCATGGTGTTGACGGCAGTTACTACAGGAGTAACAACCGGCTTGGTGGCATTGGTCATGATGCGCCACACTGTGGGATCACCGTCGAAAGCCATCATGGGGATCCTGTTTCGTTCTGGCGGTTTACTCTTCCCGACAATGATTTCGGCCTGGGCACTGCAAGTGATTGACCGCTTCTTTCTGGTCCAGTATGTCACGACAGCAAGCCTGGGGCATTACGCTATTGCCAACAAGATTGCATCGCTGCTCTATGTCGCTATGGCGCCTCTCTATTTAGCCTGGACGCCGCTCGCGCTTTCCATGCAACATGATGATCCCATCGTCAGGCAGCGTTACGCCATTATGGCTCGCTACATCATAGGTGCGGTTCTGGCCGCTGCACTGGGACTGGGATTGTTCGCCACAGAAATTCTGATCGTATTCACACGCACTCCTTACCTGCCTGCCGCACCTTATGTCGGATTTCTGGCCTACGTCCATGTATTTAGCGGCATTAGCACGGTGCTCTACACCAGCGCGCTGGCAGGCAAGCAACTCAAAGCCATCAGCACGACCACTATCGCGGGCGCAGTCGTCAACGTTCTTTTGAATTTCATCCTCATCCCACCTTACGGTGTGTGGGGTGCGACCGTTGCCACCGTCATCGGTTATGCCGTGCCAACAATATCGCTGTATCTTTTGCTGCGGACGCGCTTTCCTGTACCCTATCCCGTCTGGAGAGTGGCAGGCGCACTCGGCGCGCAGTTCATTCTGCTTGGCATTGGCCTGTTTGTACCGCCCATCGGGCTCGTGCTTCGCGTCACAATCAAGCTGATCATCTTTGTGCTTCTCCCACTATCTTTTGTTCTTTTGGGTGTGATCACGCCATACGAAATCAGGCAACTAGGAGTTGTCGCTGGCAACACGCTCAGAGTGCGGCTGAGCCATCGTTGAGTTGTCAGCAAGGATCATGGAATGAGCACAGATTCACAGAAACTCACGATCGTCATCCCTACGCGCGAACGGTGCGATACCTTGCAGGCGACGTTAAAGACCTGCGTCACCCAGGACTATGCCAATCTCGAGATCATTGTCAGCGACAACTTTAGCCAAGACAATACGCGCGAGGTGGTGAGATCGTTCGATGACAACCGCATCAGATACATCAACACCGGCAAACGAGTGGGCATGTCTACCAATTGGGAGTTTGCCCTCTCACACGTAACAGACGGCTATGTAACATATATAGGGGACGATGACGGCTTTCTTCCCTCGGCGATAAGTAAGATCGAAGCAACTATTGGCAAGTTAGGCAAGATTCCCACTTTTGCCTGGGTCAAGCCAATGTTCAAGTGGCCCGATTATTCGCAAGCCGGCAGTCAAAACACACTGTTCATGCACATGACCAATCAACAAGTCATTACGTTTGAGGCCAGGCACCAACTTGAAAGAGTGGTCCGTTTCAAGAGTTCATGGGGTTCCTTATCAAGCATCTATAACAGCTTCGTAAGCATGGAGCTTATCAACGCTGTCAAACGACGTGGCAACGGGAGATTCTTTAATTCTTCCATTCCAGACGTTTACTCGGCTGTCGTTATTGCTTCTACCGTGCCCAATTACCACTACTCTCTAAGGCCATACACTGTCGCCGGCGTGTCACGGTATAGCACGGGAGACTCGTTCACCAACGTGCACTTGAACGCAGGCCCATCACAACAATTCCTCTCCGAAAACGAGATTCCTATCCACAGCAAAATGGTGATGTCATCACTCTCGACCATTTGCGTAGCAGAGTGTTTCCTTCAAGCTCAGGACCTGCACCTCACGCCAGAGACTTTAAGTCTGGGCACGAAAACTGTAATCAAGGCAGCGCTGCGAGAAGCTTCAGAAGAGGCAGAAGGAAGGTACGTAGCTACATTGAGAGAGTTGCGCGAGATTGGCAAGCGAAATGGACTAGAAACCTGGGTTGAGAACGAGATTGCAAATGCGATGCATAGCTCAGCCATCGAAAGCAAACCTATCTCCGGCCATGACCTGCGGCGTCATGGTCTGGTCATCAACTGCAGTGATTTTGATGTAAAGGATATTTATGATGCCACACTTTTATGCGACAGAATCTTGAATTCGAGCAGATTCGAGTTTTTGTTCCCGCTCGGCACTCTGGCGTTGACAACCCGGGCTTTTGTACCCGTTGTCCGCAAACGAGTACAGAAGGCCCTGGGATTGAGGAAAAGGTGAAAACCGGGCAACATCCAATTTTTATCAACGACAACAATCCACCTGGCGCGCGAGGAATGGCGCGCTACTTTCGTCACACCACCAATGGACTGATCAGTCACTTTGGCGACCAGGTGGTTGTCTTTTCTGATATTGCAAGGGATTACGCGCCGGCCGCCCATATCCGGGCTATGCGATTCAAGGGCAGCGAGCAGATCGGATTGCACGACAAACTCGCCGACCTAGCCGCGCGGCGAATACGCCCCCAAGCGATCTACAGCGCATGGTTCAACACCTTGCGTACACCGACCGCACAAACTTTTGTCGTCTATGATATGATCTATGAATTGTTTCCACGATACCATTCTTGGACCCAGGTGCCTTTGCGCAACGTTGGTCTGGAGCGTAAGCACTGCCTCGAAAGGTCCAAGGTTATCATTGCCATCAGTCATAGCACGGCTCGGGACATCACAACCATCTACCCTCAAATAGACGCAGCCAAAATAGTCGTGATCCATCTCGGTGTAGATCCATTCTTCTTTGAGGGCCAACCAGGAAACCCTGGCGCCGACCACAAGCCGTATTTGCTCTATGTGGGTTTCCGCACGGGCCACAAAAACTTTATGCGCGCATTGACAGCTTATGGACAGTCAGGTCTAGCGCACGAATTTAACTTGCGCGTCATCTCTGCCCACAACTGGAATGCGCAAGAGAACGAGTGCATCCGCCGATATCACCTGCAAAACAATGTCAGTCTAGTGCAAAGCGCAAGTGACCTGGAATTGCAGAATTATTACGCCAGAGCCGTCGCACTTGTTTATCCATCCGAGTATGAAGGCTTTGGACTGCCGATTATAGAAGCCATGGCCAGCGGCACATTGGTCGTCACATCCAATTCATCCTGCATGCCCGAAGTAGGCGGTGATGTGGCGTTCTATTTCGACCCTCGAAATATCGAATCTATCGCAGAAACCTTGCGGCATGTCACCCGCCTCTCTTCCGATGAACGCAAGCAACGCATAGCGCAAGGCATGGCCCGCGCACACATGTTTACATGGGAAAGATGTCAACAGAAAACAGTCGGTGTGATAGAAGAATTACTCGGGCACCATGAGGCCAAGGGTTAAACATGCGCGTTTTATTCATATCCGGCTACAATCATCCATCTCAGCATCGCAAGGTCGAGTTACTGGCCGACTCGCCAGATATTGATATTCTGCATATTCTTGGGCCTGAGAGCAACAAGGTTGGTGGCATGTGTCTCTCCGCAAATACGCAACGCAAGTATCGAGTCAAGATCATGCCGGTGCGGCAACTGGGACAGCCCGGCGACCCACACCGCGCCATTCACTGGCCGCCTTTTTTCGGCCTTGGCGAGTTTACACCAGACATTATTCATTGTGAGCATGAACAAGAAAGCCTCATGGCAGCGGAAATGGCGTTGACTCGAGATACACTGGCTCGCCATACTCCTCTCGTCCTGCATTCTTGGCAGAATATTTCGCGACACAAGAGTGTGCCAGCAAAACTGGTTTGCGCATACACACTGCATGCAGCTCAACATATTTTGTGCGGGAATCAGGAAGCAGTATCTGTATTGGAAAAGCAAGGTTACCACGGTCGTACTACGGTAACAAGCATATTGGGCTTGGACAGACGCTTCTTCTATCCCAAGCAAGTATCAGAACTTCGCGCCCAACTGGGGCTTGAGGGTGTCGTCATCGGCTTCTTTGGCAGACGCGTGCCAGAAAAGGGAGTAGACATACTGCTTCGCGCCGCGGCCCAGGTCCGGTCACCCATACAGGTGTTGATTGGAGGTAGCGGCCCAGGGACCGCCAACTTGATTGCCCTGGCAACTCAATTGGGCATCGCAGATCGCTGTCTTTTCCTGGATGGGAGTGCAATAGATTACAATTCACTCGTTGACTATATGAATCTCCTCGATGTGCTGGTGGTGCCTTCACGCACCACACCTCACTGGAAAGAGCAACTAGGGCGTGTGCTGCTTGAGGGAATGGGCTGCAAGGTCGCTGTCGTCGGCTCGAGTTCAGGGGCAATTCCAGAAGTCATCGGCGAGGCAGGGCGGATCTTTCGGGAAGACGATGCAAACGCCTTGGCCCAGATCATAGACGAGCTTGCCGTCAATCGAGAATTACGCCAAATGCTGGCCGAACGCGGCTATCGCCGCGTGATCGAAACCTACTCAGTTGAGAGACTGGCGAAAGATGTGTTGGGTGTTTGGCAATCATTAATCAATCAAGCGTGAGTCATCGTGACAAGCAGGATCACTGAGCAAATCAGCTTGCAGCTTGAACAGCATCCTTACCGAGTTCTGCTCAGCCTGTACGCGAGCTGCCTAGCAGCGTTTATTGCCGTTATCCCTTTGCCCCGCATAGACGGACTATTGATCGGGTCAGATGGCATATACTATTAGCAGTCTGTTTCATAAGTACTTTTGTTCTAGAGCGGATTCCAGTTGCATGTACGGGTCGCTTCGTGCGAGTGAACATAACGGCGTATTTCACAGGCTACATAATCAAGGCCTTTCATCATCGAATCCGCCACCACCACAGTGGTCACCCCGTACACTCGATAGGAA
>CAYGWJ010000277.1:0-3620 GCA_964353405.1 uncultured Anaerolineae bacterium | reverse complement strand
TACCGTAACGGCGAGCATTGACCGGCCGGGCTGGTTGGTGGTCGCCGCCCCGCCCGTGGTCGGGCCACTGAATGCGGGCGTGACATCGGGTGTGGTTGTGACTGTCACTGCGCCGGGTGGTATCACGGCGACGGTCACTGCTACCGCGCGCATCACGGCGACTTCCAGCTTCGATATCAATGTCACAAGCGCAGTGATGGACGTGACGACTGCGCGGCCATATCAGGTGTACTTGCCGCTCGTCCTCAAGTAACGACAGGGTAACAGTAGGTCACGTTTGCGCCTGGCGTCCCGCCGCCGCTGCGCGGCGGACACGGGAAAACGTGACTTGCAGGCAATTGAGCAGGCCGCTATCTGGCGTAAGCTGGGTAGCGGCCTGTTCCTGTTATGCCGCCCAATAGCTTCGAATACCAACGCAGGGCCATTGAGCCTTATACTGTAGTCAACAGCGTCTTTACATCAGATGGGTCGCTTTGTTCCGGGTCAAGCCCGGCCAGCCCTTCGACCTCGGCTGCTCGCAACAGGCGACGATCACCCGCAATCACTACCACCTGGTCATCTTCAGGGAGTTGGGCCAGCCAGTCCAACACTTGCCGCAGGAAGAGGGCATCCGAGGCATTGAGGTTGTGCCGCTCGATCAGATTGATCGAGTCTCTAATGGCAAGGTCCGTGACCACCAGAATAGTCATCTGGCGCGCATCCAGCAGCAAACGAGTTCGAACGGCCTGGTAAACACTATCTGGGATTGCGTTCGAGTTCTTTTTCCGAGTGAGACTGGCAAGCGTTTCTGCCAAGACCGGCCACGAGATCAGGGCTTGGCGTGGCTCGTTGGCTAGCAGATTTTCGGTCAGCGTCTGCACTATCTCAGAGCCTGGCTCATCGTGATATCGTTTTACCAGCGCGCTGGCGTCCAAGGCGAAATGCTTCATCATTCCTCATAGCGTGTGGCAACAATGTCGCTGGACAGTTTGTCATCGAAAGGAACATGTCGCTCCAGTGCAACGCGAATCTCGGGTAGTGAGGGCGCAGCGCTCGTCTGGCTGGCAGCGGCTCGGAGCAATTCGTCAATCATCGCGTGTTGTTGACTCTGTCGGACCTGGTCACCAGACCATAGCGCCTGTCGTTTGGCCTCAGCGCTGACTGCCTGGCGCTCCTGGGCCTGCCGGCGCCATTGCTCTACTTCCCGCTTGAGCAAGGCCATGTCGGAACCGGGCCAGGCGCGAGCCAGAGCCTTGAGCAAGGCGCGCAAAAAGGCACTTTGCTCATCTGGCGTCAGCCAACGAAACCAAGCAAACTCGGGCGGCAATTCGATTGCGTCGGCGAACGGTTGTGCCAACTGGTAGGCGACCGCCGCATCCCTGGCTTTCTCACTCATTACATACCTCACACCGGCACAATATTCAGCTCATTGGGATTATAATGCCACGCAAGCGCAGCGTCAAGAAGATCAACTTGTGCGGCCGGATAGCGGCCTGCGCTTGTTACTGCCCAACTCTGGTATAATAACGAGTATTCGCGCTAATTGTGCGTGAGGAGAACACCAATGGCTATCGAGTTGCAAGAACTGGTCAAGGCCGGTGTGTACCCGGATGCCGACACGGCTATCCAGGACGCCTTGCGTGTACTGTGGCAAGAGCGTCCGGCTGTGCGTATTGAGGTAGCTGTGCACCGCTATCGCACTGAAGGATTGTCAATAGCCAAAGCGGCGGCTCTCGCAGGTGTCAGTTTCGACCGAATGAAAGAAATCTTGGCTGAGCACGGTGTGCAGTTGCGCCTGGGACCAGAGACGTTGGAAGAAGCGCGCGCCGAACTGGCTTGACTTCAACGGATGCAGTCGTGAATGGAAAAAGCAGCTCTTGCCCTTCTTGACCCAAGGCGAAAGGACGAGTTTGTGATGATCAGCTTACCCGCAAATGAGATCATTGGGCGCGTGGTCGTCGAGGTCACCCGCCTGCCGCAGGAAGACCTGCCATTGGTATTGGATTTTGTGGAACATCTCAAACAACGGCAGGAAACACTCCAGCGCAAGGCGCTGGTAGCTGAAATCCAAGCCGCTGCGCGTCAGCGAGCGAAGGAACTAGAGTCCGTGCCGCGCGAGCAAATTGTAGCGCGTTTCGACCAGTTGATTGAGGAAATTCGCCAAACCGCTATTGCGAAAGGCGCTGCCACTGAGGGAGACTGGGAAAGTGACTAGACGACTCCGGGCCGTGCGCGGAGAACGTCCTGTCTAAAACACGCCTATGGGCACTCTTTACGTCGTCGGAACGCCAATCGGCAACCTGGAAGACCTCAGCCCGCGGGCGCTGCGCGTGCTGCGCGAGGTACAGCTCGTCGCCGCCGAAGACACACGCAAGACGGGCACGCTCTTTGCGCGCTTTGACCTTCACACGCCGCTGACGTCGTACTTTGAGCACAACAAGCTCACCAAGCTCGACGCAATTCTAGAAGCGCTCGGGCGCGGCGACGTGGCGTTGGTGTCCGAGGCCGGGATGCCGGGCCTTTCCGACCCGGGCTTCGAGTTGATTCGCGCGGCGATTGAGGCGGGCGTTCCCGTCGTGCCGATTCCTGGGCCGGTGGCGGCCATTACGGCGCTCGTCGTGTCCGGCTTGCCGACAGACAGTTTTACGTTCCTTGGCTTTTTGCCGCGCAAGGCTTCCGAGCGGCGGCGTGCCTTGCAAGAGATTGCCGCCGAGCGGCGCACACTCGTCTTGTACGAAGCGCCGCATCGCCTGGCCGACTGCCTGGAGGACATTGAGTCCGTATTGGGCGACCGGCCCATCGCCGTGGCGCGCGAGCTGACCAAGCTTTACGAGGAAATCTATCGCGGCACAGTGCACGGCGCGCGCGAGCACTTTGCGCGCGGCGAGGTGCGCGGTGAGGTGACACTTGTCGTCGGCGGCGCAACGGAAGAAGCTATTGCATGGGATGAAGAACGTGTCCGCCTTGCGTTGAATGAAGCGATCAACCGCGACATGGATCGCAAAGAAGCCGTGCGACAAGTGACGCAGCGATCCGGCTGGCCTCGTCGAGACGTCTACCGTCTGGCACTAGAGTTAAAGTGACCAGTATTTGACCGGGCACGCAATACCCAATACCGGATGCCCAATTGCGAGACCGCGCCAGGAAACGCACATGATCAACCTTGACGACCCAATCATTTATCCACAATACGATCGGGCGGATATGTTCGGTCACATCGCCGCGCTGTCCGACCAGTGCCAAGCCGGCTGGAAGCTGATGCAGTCCGTTGACCTGCCTGCGTCATTTTCGCAGGTGGACAGGATCATCGTATCCGCTATGGGTGGCTCGGCGATTGGCGGCTCGCTGCTGGCCTCCCTCATCGCGGACGAGTGTCGTGTGCCCTTGTTGGTCCTTCGCGATTACGCTTTGCCAGCCTACCTGCGCGGGCCTTTATCGCTCGTCGTTAGCGTGTCGCATTCCGGCGAGACGGAAGAGACGCTGTCCGCTTTTGACGAGGCGCGTCGGCGCGGCTGTCAACTCATGGCGCTCACCACGGGCGGTGCGTTGGCTCAGCGCGCCAGGGACTATGGCGCGGCGCTGGCGACTTTTCGTTACCAGTCTCCACCGCGTGCCGCGTTAGGCTATTCTTTCGCGCCACT
>CAYGWJ010000276.1:0-17906 GCA_964353405.1 uncultured Anaerolineae bacterium | reverse complement strand
TCGGGCGCGCCGGATGTCGGGGTTGCAGTCACTGTCATTTTACCCTCCTTCGTTCACGTTTCACTCGTCACGCGTCTCACGGAACTCTTCACCCGTCATGTATACCGGATGCGCGGGTTGAGGAACGTGTAAATAATGTCGGCGATCCACTGCGTGCCGACCGCCAACGCTACCATGAACATGGCGCCCGCTTCGATGGCATTGACGTCTTTGAACAGCGCCGAGTCCAGCAAATACAACCCCAGGCCCGGGTAGCTAAAGATCGCCTCGACGACGACAATGCCGCCGACCAGCCAGTTCACGTGGAGCATGATGACGGTGATGGGCGCCATCAGCGCGTTGCGGATAGCGTGATTAAAGACGATGCGCCAGTAGGGCAACCCCTTGAGGAAGGCCGTCCGGATATAGGGCGCGTTCATGACTTCAATCATGCTGGCGCGCGTCATGCGGGTGACATAACCTACTTCGACGAGTGTCAAAGTCAGGATGGGCAGAACCAGCAGCTTGGGGTCCTGGTATGGAGCGATGTCGCTCTTGAACACCGTCGCGCCGGGCAAGAGCTTGAGCCAAAAGGCCAGCGCCAGAATCAAGAACACGCCCATGGCAAACTCGGGGACTGAGGTCGTCACCAGGCCGAAGAGCGAGATCGTACGGTCGAGAAAGCGGCCTTCCTGCAGCCCGGCCAGCATCCCCAGCACCAGCGCAATCGGCATGACGATAACAAAAGCGATGCCAGCCAGCACGAGCGAGTTCTCGATGCGCCGGATGAGTGTGGGCCATACGGCCCGGTTCGTCCGCGCCGAGTAGCCCGAGTCGCCGCGCAGCAAACCCCGGCGGATGGGAATGTACTTGACGCCGCTGCTTTCTGTCATCGTCCGGCCTGACGAGGCCGGCCCGGAACTTGTAGCTGCGCCCTGGCGCCACAGCACCACGTGCCCGGCGGTGTCCACGCCCCAGAAAATCTGAGAGCCGTCCTTGTCGGCCTGCCAGCCGTTGAACGGCGCTTCGGTCTGCTTGCCGTCGGGCGTGCGGCTGATCTCGATCAGCCCCTCGGTTTTCATCTTCCATTGCTTGAGCGCGCCGTCTGGCGCCACCGCCCACCAGCTGGGGTCGTCGTCCTTGTTCACCTGGATCAGTCTGAGGGGCTTGCCGACCAACCCCGTCAGGCGCCAATCCGATCCAAACAGCCAGTCCACGTAGCGCACATAGACCGGCTGATTCAGCCCCATCTGCTCGCGAAACAGGTTCACCTGTTCGGGCGTAGCAAACTGCCCCAAAATGTGCCGCGCCACATCTCCCGGGGCCACCTCCGAGATGAGAAAGATGGCGGCCGACACCAGGAACATGGTCAAAAGCATAAAGCCAATGCGACGCAAGATGTATCTGGCCATAGGCTCTCCTCGTCCATGGATAGGGGGTGGGGCCAGCGGCGAAGCCCGCCACACCCTCCTATTTCATTTGGAACTCGGTTCAGCGTGGTCACGCTTGTAGCGTGACGGCCCGGCTTGGATTGAACTTACACATTCCGACCGCGCCGGCCTTGGAGACCGGCGCGGTCTTTCGTACCTACAACATTACAGCCCGGGTCTAGCCCTGGGGATCATACCACACGTCGTGCATGAACTGCCAGGCCGTGGGGTGCGCCGAGATATTCTTGTACTTTTTGTTAAAGATGTTCCACCCCTTGGTCCAGAAGGCGATGCCCGCCGTGCCGCGCGTCATCTGGATGTCTTCTATCTGGCACATGATGGCGCGCCGCTTCTCGACGTCCAGCGTCCTGGTCGCCTGCTTGAGCAGGTCGTTGAATTCTTTGTCCACCCAGTGCGACTCGTTCCACGGGGCGGCCTTGCCCGCGTCGTCGGCTGTGTAACCCAGCTGCAAAACCATGGTGCCCAGCGGCCGCGTGACCCAGACGGTGATGCCCAGCGGCACTTCGGCCCACACATTCCAGTAATCTGCGGAGGGCAGGATATTGAGTTTGATGTTGAACCCGCCCGCGGCGGCCGACTCTTTGAGCGCTTGCGCCATCGCCGGTTCGGCGCGCGCTTGCTGCGTGCTCAGCTCGACATCCAGGCCGTTCGGAAAGCCCGCCTCGGCCAAGAGTTTCTTGGCGCCCACGGGATCGTACTTGGGGATGTCTTTCTTGCAGTATTCGGGATGGATGGGCGACACGTGGGTATCGTGAGCCAGCACCCCTTCGCCGAAATAGGCCAGGTCCAACATCTTTTGGCGATCGATGCACATTTTGAGCGCCTGGCGAACCTTGTTATCACTCCATGGCTTGACGTCGGCGCGCATGCGGATGACAAAGGTCTGGCCCGTGGCCACAGAGTAAACCTTCACGCCGGGCAGGTCCTTGGTGCCCTGCCAGACTTCAGGCGGGGGATTATAGATGCTGTCAATCTGACCGCTGCGCAGAGCCGCGATCTGCGGCGCGGTATCCTCGCCGAGGTCCAGGTAGACCAGCCTGTCGAGGTACGGGAGGGGCTTGCCATCCGCGCCCATCCGCCAATAGTCCGTCCGGGCTTTGAACTCGGCGCGCTCGGTCGGGGTGTACTTGTCGAGCAGGAAGGGGCCTGTGCCGAACGGCTCTTTGGTCGCGTCGCCGCCAAAGGTCTTGGGCACGATCATCGCCGGATATTGGAACAGGTGCTCCGGCACGCCGATCTCGGGCGAGTCGAGGTGCAGCTTGACGGTCAGGTCGTCCACCTTCTCAACGCCGGTCGGCTTGAGATAGCTCATCAGGCCGAGCATCGAAGAGCCGACAGCCTTGTCCAGCCATTGGCTAAAGTTATAGACCACGTCGTCGGCGGTGAAAGCCTGCCCGTTGTTGAACTTGATGCCCTTGCGCAGGTAGAGCGTCCACTCGGTGACGTCGGCGTTGGCTTCCCACTTTTCCAGCAGCAAGGGGACGGTGATGTTATCGGCGCCGGTGAAGGTGAGGAACTCGAAGACGTTGCGGAACTGGTCGGCCGCCTCTCCCCACGAGAGCCGGGCCGGGTGGTCGAAGCGCTGCACGCGCGTGGCGATGGTCACCGTTCCGCCGCGCTTGGGGCCAGCTGGCGCTGCGGTAGGGGCAGGCGCCTTGGTCGGCTCAGGCGCTTTGGTAGCGGCAGGAGCAGAAGTGGGTGGGACGGTGGTCGGCGCGGGCGCAGCGGTCGGCGTTGCCGCCGGGGCACAGGCAGCCAGTGCGCTGGCGGCGCCCACCGACATGCCGAGCAGCGTAGCGTAGCGCAGGAACTCACGGCGGCTGATTTCGCCTTTGCGAAGAGATTCCTGCAATTCGGGAATGTACGGATGCACATCGCTCTTGGGTTGCTTCTTGATGATTTCCATTGGGTCACTCCTCCATAGGATTTTGGATGGTTCAAGACCTGACAATGCATGTGTCAATGGCGCGAGTTGAAACTGGCTCTATCTATTGTATCACCTCCTATCTAGAATTGATTCTGTCCACGCAAGACACGAAGGGCCGCGAAGAATTCTCCTTTGCGTTGCCCCTGGCAAGTCCCAGGGGTTGCCTCGTGTCACCTGCACCCGTCAGGGTGTTCGTGAATGAACTAGATCACCAGGCTGCGCGCCACGTCCACTGCGGTAGCGGCATCGGGCGCGTACGCATCTGCGCCAATCTGCTTTGCAAACGCATCCGTCACGGGCGCGCCGCCCACCATCACCTTGACCGAGCCGCGCAGACCCGCCTCTTGCAGCGCCTCGACGGTCGTCTTCATGTTGACCATCGTCGTCGTCAACAGCGCGCTCAGGCCAACCAGTGTGGGCTGGTGTTCCTTCACCGCAGCGACAAACTTGTCCGGCGGCACGTCTGTGCCCAGGTCAACCACTTCAAAGCCCGCACCTTCCACCATCATCTTGACCAGGTTCTTGCCAATGTCGTGCAGGTCTCCCTTGACCGTGCCGATGACATACTTGCCCACGCTGGGCACACCCGAAGCGACCAGCAGTGGGCGTAGTACATTCATCCCCGCGTGCATGGCGCGCGCGGCAATGAGGACTTCGGGCACGAACAAGTCGCCCGCCTTAAAGTCTTTGCCGACTTGATCCATGCCGGCAATCAAGCCGCCCTGCAAAACTTTGTCGGGGGCCAGGCCCTGGTCCAAAGCCGATTGAACCAGCTCGGCCACTTCATCCGCTTCGCCTGCGTACAGTTTTGAAGCAATTTTGCTCAATACGTCTGCCATTCCCTCTTGCCTCCTTGTCGAATCTATCGGCGAAAAAGTTCAAGCCGGCTGCGCCAGACTCGGCCGCCCTACCGCTGTGAATGTCAATTCTGTGCCAAGATAGATGGGCTCACCCCAACCGCCCTGGGTGGGCGCATTCTGATCCACTCGAATCATTTGCACTTGGACTTGGTCAGCGCCTGCGTTGCGAGCCAGCGTCTCCAACTGGACTGGCACGACTCGTTGAGCATAAGCCACGCCGTCTTCCACCGAAGGAAAGTCGAGCACCGCATCGGGCAAGTGAAGGCGGACGTGGTGGTCGTCACTCAACGGACGAAGGGTTGCCTCGATTTGCTGCACGACGCCGCCTGCTACCGCGCCGACGGCGTTCGCCACATCCGCATGGTCAGGAATGATCAACTCGGTGTGCAATTGCTCGGCCACACGAGGCAAATAGGCTTCCACTGGCGCGCCGATGGCAACGATGGGCTTGTTGAGCTTGAACGCGCAGCCGAGGTCTGATTGAATGACGTTGCCCAGCGCACGCGCCAGCAGCGCCGACGACGAAGGCTCGTGCTCCCAATCTGGGAGACCCACTTCATCGTTCAATACCTTGCTGACCAGCGCCGTCGTCACTCGATCCGAAACACCCGAAACCACCCGCTCGCACAACACTTGAGGCGACAGGTCAAACTGCTTTGCCAGAAGCATCGCGCCGAGCCGTGAGGCTTCAGCATTCCAGTGCTCGAACCGCCCCAGGACATGCAAGGCATCCGTGGGTGTAAACCCTGCCCGCAGAACCAGTCGCTGCGACTCTAGTCGGGCGACCTGGTTCGCCACCCAGGCTCCATAGCGGGCCTTATCCGCGAGCGAACTCACTGATTGGGGCCCGCTGCCCAGTTGACGCAACAGTTCTGCCTCATCTTCCAAAAGCGCAGAGGTCGGTTGGCGCACCTGCATGACAAACTGGCTGGCGAGCGCGTTCAACTTGCGCTCGTTCAATTCTCGTCTTAACTCGGCGAGGGTCTCTGGATGCAGGCTAGCCAGCAGACACAGCGGCATCACCCGATTGGGGCCGATGGCGATCCAGCCTCGCTGGTCCACGCACACCTGACTATCGCCGCCCAGCCCAACCGTGTAAACATCAACAGCCTGGACCATCGTCTGCCACTCGCCGACCTGCGCGCCTTCCGGGTTGAGCCTGGGACGGCCATCGTTGAGCGCGGCGATGTCGGTCGTCGTGCCACCCACATCCACCGTCCACACGTCGCGGCGTCCGGCCAGATGCCACGCGCCCACGACACTGGCCGCTGGTCCGGAGAGAATCGTTTCCACCGGGCGCTGCACGGCCCAGTCGGCTTTGACCAGCGAGCCATCGCCCTTGACAATCATCAGCGGCGCCGAGATGCCATGTTTCTTGAGTGTGAATCGAACCGTGGCGATCAGCTCGCGCAGCAAAGGAATCAGCCGCGCATTGAGCGCTGCCGTCGTCGCCCGCCGCACCGCGTTGAGATGAGTGGTCAACTCGTGGCCACATGTCACTGGTACGGACTGACCCTCAGGCGCGGTCAATTCCTCGATCATGGCACGAATGCGCAGCTCGTGGGCTGGATTGCGCACGCCGAAATAACCCGATACAGCAAAAGCATCCACACGACCGAGCCGCGCCAGGATGGCTTTTCGAGCGGCGGCCTCGTCCAGTGGCTCGACCTGGTTGCCCACTCCGTCGTGGCCGCCGCTCAAGTAGACCACGTCTTGCGTCACCAGGTCGTGTTCAAAGCCATACTGTCGTATCAACGTTGAATCGTAGCCGATAAGCAGCAGACAGACCGAGCAGCCCCGCCCTTCCACGATAGCGTTGGTTGCCAGTGTGGTCGAAAGAGCCACGAGGCCAACGTCCACAGGCGACACTGAAGCAGTGGCGCACTCAAAGACTCTAGTCAGCGCCTGTCCAATGCCGATGGACAAATCGTGGTAGCTGGTCAGGGCTTTGGCCTTTGCCAACACTTGACCGCTGACGTGATCCACCAGCACAGCATCGGTATACGTGCCGCCCGTATCAATACCCAGCGCAACCGTCATGCAACGTCCTCACGTCACCGCCAACAACTATCCGCCCGGGAGCACAGGCGGCGCACCCAACCAACGTGGGATAAAGTCGTGATCACCACCAAAGTGGATGATTCGATCTACAAATGCCAGGACGCGCCATCTTCACGGATCACGCGATCCAGAATCGCTTCGCGGCTTTCTGTGATCTCATCGAGCATCGCCTGCCGCGCAGCAGCCACATCCCGTGCACGCAGCGCCTCGACGATGTGAGCGTGAGTAAACTCTTGAGTCTTGCCCGCGCCGCGCAAGACCATAAAGCGAGCCAATCGGTCGTGCAGGCGCCCCAGAGTCTCGGCCAGTTCGTGATTGCCAGATGCTTCTGCGATCAAAAAGTGAAAATGCCGGTTCTCGTCGGTGTAGCGGTCGTAGGATTCGTCGTCGTCGCCCGTGTAACCCGCGTGGACGTGTTCGAGTTGTTGGATACACTCGTCCGAAATGCGGGGGGCCGCTCGCTCGATCGCGGCCAGTTCGAGTATCTCGCGCAGATCGAACAACTCGCGTAATACCTTGAGTGTGATCCGGCTGACAAAGTAACCGGAGCGTGGCTTGATCGTGACCAGCCCCTCCTGGTCAAGCATCTGGAGTGCATCGCGCAACGGCGTAATGCTGGTGTTGTAGGTTTTGGTCAACTCACCGAGGTTGAGCCGCTCACCAGGTTTACAGTGCCCCATGATGATCGAGCGCCGCAATTGCTTGTAAGCCCTGCTCTTGGAAGTGTCGTCTACCTGTATGTGTGGCATCGGAGCACCTCACGTTAGCTGCTGACGATAAAATTGTACCATATAATACATCAGTTTGCAATAGGTAAAATCTCTAATCTAAGAGCATATAGATACAATCAGATGATTAATATCTCTGTATTGACATCTGATAGATTAAATATATAATTAGATATGCCAGTCGAAAGCCATAATCTCCGAGGTGAAAAATGATTGAAACCCACGGTCTAAACACGACCAGCGCCCACTATATGCGGATGGGCCAACAAGAGTGCGAAAAGATCCACCTGGCAACTCTCGAAATCTTGGAGCGCGTAGGCGTCGACGTCCACGACGACAAGGCTCTGCGGATCCTAGTCAAGGGCGGCGCCAAGGCGGATGGGATTCGGCTTCGCATCCCGGAACACGTGGTGACCAAGGCGCTTGCCACCACACCCAAACGCATCACCTTGTACGACCGCAACCGCAAGGTTGCCCTGCGGGCCGGCGGATACAACACGTACTATGGCGGCGGGTCGGACTGCCTCAACATTCTCGACCATCGCACCGGTCAGCGGCGCAGGCCCGTGTTGAAAGACGTGCAAGCGGCATCCACTGTGATGGACGCGCTGCCGGAGATTAATTTTGTGATGTCGCTGTTCTTGCCGGAAGACGTAGACCAGCGCATCTATGACCGCTATCAGATGCAGGTCATGCTCAACAACACGACCAAGCCCATCGTGTTTGTCTCGCCTGACTTTGAAGGTTGCGTTGCGGCCGTCGAGATGTGCGAGGCGGTGGCGGGCGGAGCTGAGGCATTTCAGAAGCGCCCCTTTGCGACCTGCTACATCAACGTCACTTCGGGCTTGATCGCCAACGCTGAGGCGCTGCAAAAGTGCATGTACCTGGCCGAAAAAGGTCTGCCGCAATTGTACATCCCGCTCAACGCGGGCGGCGTCAACTCGCCGGCAACGACGGCGGGCTGCATGGCTTCAATGAACGCCGGCATCTTGCTCGGCATCGTGCTGGCTCAACTGGTGTGCGAAGGTGCGCCTGTAGCAGTACCTGGTTGGAACGGCGGCCCGTACAACCTCAAGACGATGATGGGCAACTATGTGCTGGCCGACGAGCAAGGGGTGCCCACTTCGATGGGCAAATACTATGACTTGCCGGTGTTTGGCCTGGGCGGCTCGACCGATTCCAAGGTACTCGATCACCAGGCTGGGATGGAAGCGACCCTCAGCTTGATGACAGCGCTCCTGCACGGCGCCAACATTGTTCACGATGTCGGGTTCATGGATTCGGGCTTGCAAGGCTCGCTGCAGCTCCTGGTCATGTGCAATGACACGATTGGCTTTTTGCGCGCGATGACGTCAGGCGTGCTCGTCAACGACGAGACGCTCGCGCTCGATGTGATTGACGAGCTTGGCCCGACCGGAAGCTATCTCGGTCACCCGCACACGATGAGGCATTTCAAGGAGCCGTTCTACTCCAAGCTGGCGGAGAAAGGCACGTACTCGCAGTGGGAAGAGAAAGGTGCGACGACGATGGAACAGCGCGCAGCCAAGATGGTGGACAAGGTTTTGGCGAGCCACAAGCCTGAGCCGTTGCCCGCCGATGTCCAGGCGGCCATTCAAAAGATCGTCGAGCGACAACAACAGTGGATTGACAGTCGCAAGTAGAGCAAATCTGACACACCTCGCAAAGCGGACCTGTCAGATCCTTGGAGAAATCAACGTGGCCACAGAAAAACTTTTCTTCATGCGCGATCCCTGGAAGTTTGATCCAAATTTCAAGCGACCCGCTCGGCCCACTGACGATTTAGGTTTTGAAACCAAAGCACTTCACGCCGGTTTCCGCCCTTCTGAAAACCTGGAACGGTTCAGGGCGTTTGCACCGCCCATCGTGCCTTCGATGACCTATCCGTACGAGTGCTTTGACAAGATTCCTTACCCCGTCTATGGACGAACCAAAACGCCTACTGCGGATGTGCTCGAACAGCGCCTGGCCGCGCTCGAAGGCGGTGAGGCGGCCGTCACTGCTGCTTCGGGGTCGCAGGCGTTGTTCAACCTCATCTTCACCCTCGCGCGACCTGGCGATAACGTGGTGACCACGCTGAACATCTTTGGCGAAGGCTACAAGCAGGCGGCCAATATCTTTCCAGAGCGATGCGGCGTACAGTTTCGCTTTGTCGAGAATCCCGCTGATCCAAAATCCTGGGACAAGGAGATTGACAGCAAGACGCGCCTCGTGTGGGTCGAGACGCCCAGCAATCCGTGCCTGTTCGTCACCGACATCAAAGCCGTAGCCGATGTGGCACACTCGCACAATGTGCCACTGATGGTGGACAATACCACGGCGACCGCCGCGCTTCAACGCCCGATAGAGTTGGGCGCGGACATTGTCTTGCTCTCCATCACCAAATTCCTCGCCGGCAACGCCACGGTACTGGGCGGCGCAATTGTCGGGCCGGAAGAATTGACTGAAGACATTCGCTGGAACACGACCGAGTTTGTCGGCGCGATCATGCAGCCGTTTGATTCGTGGCTGACGCTGCAATACCTCGAGACGCTCTCGCTCCGCATGGAGCGCCACAGTTCCAACGCGCAAAAGGTGGCCGAGTTCCTAGCAAGCCATCCCAGGGTCAAGCACGTGAATTACTCTGGCCTGCCGACTCACCCGCAGCACGAGCTGGCAAAACGGCAAATGAAGGCGGGCGGCGGATTGTTGTCCTTCGTCGTGCCGGGCGGCATCGCGGGAGCACGTACTGTGATGGACAGCTTCAAGCTGGTGATTCACGCGGTCACGTTCGGAACAAGCCGCACCATTTGCATGCATCCGCGCACCATCACGCACGAGCACATGACGCAAGCCGAGCGCGACGCGGCTGGAATTGACGACGGCCTGATTCGACTCTCGGTTGGATTGGAGGACCCTGAAGACATCATCGCCGATCTCGATCAGGCCCTGGCAAAGCTGTAGATATGACCAAGCAACCCATCAAAACAGATCGAGCTCCACAACCTGGCGGCGCATACTCTCAGGGTTTGCGAATCGGCAATACCCTCTGGACGGCCGGGCTGGGGCCGTGGGATCCCGTCACTCGCCAGGTGGTCGGCACGACGATTGAAGAACAGACCGGTTCGCACGACGGTTCACAGCCAGCTATCGGGCATTCTCATCTTGATAGATGTCGTCGCCTGTATCGGAGATGATTAGCCGTGGATCTCTCGCGGGCTGACCTTCACCAGAGATTGCGTATCCCCCCTGAACGCCTCGAAGTGATCAATAGCGTGCTGCTTGACCCGTCCCTGCGGGTGGTGGCCGACTTGCTCGACGTGGTCGCCAGGTATGGCACACCCGAAGAAATCAACCGCAAAGCTGACGAGGCGCGGCAACTCTCCGCATTGCTCAAACGTGTCGAGCAGACACGGCCCGAGTACCTGGCCGATCTCGAATGGCTGACCGATCAGCGCGATCGCGGCGCGTTCATCAGCATCGCGGACTATCGTCACAAGGTGTTAGGCGAGCGCGCCGAAGCGATTCAGTTCAAAGACGACTGGGCCGTCACGCTCGAAATCAGCGCGTGCCAGTACTTTTCCTGGCTGATCGAAATCGCCCAACGGGCCATCGAGCGCGACGAGTTGATGCCAGGGCGTTTCATTCGTGTGCGCAAGATGAAAGAGCAGGAGGCCGATGGCGACCTGCCTGCGTTTGCGGCGGCGATGGACATTATCGGCGCGAGCTATGTCGAACAGCCCGATACGCGCGGCTCGGATGGCTCGAACATCCACCTGGGCGGCCCCGACACGCTTATCGGCTACTATGGTGGTGTGGGGCAACCGAACGAGTATCCGCTCAGGTGGCTGGACGAGGTTTTGTATTACTACACCCGCTATGGTGTGCGCCAGGTGCTCAACGTCAACGCGGGCACGATCCTGATGGGCTACTTGTTGCATCGGTTGGGCATCAATGTCGAGTTCAAGATTTCAGTCACGCTCGGCAACGATAATCCATATTCCGCGTTGTGGACGCTGTTGGCCGCCAAGTTGTTTGCCCGTGACGATGGCACGACACCGCTGGTGGGATTCAACTGGAGCAACTCGGTCAACAACGAAACGATCGAGATCGCGGCCCAGTTCCGCAGGGCGCTTGACTTGGAGAGCCTCGTTCGCTTCGAGCATCACATCACCGAGACGTGGAAGGGCATCGTCATCCAGCCCTACAATCGTCGTCAAGATTTGACCGAGTTGGCCGACCACGTGCCCAATATTTCAGCCAAGCACGAGGGCGGCGATCCAGAAGTCGAGCAGGCCCGAGAGCGCCCTTCGGAAATCACGGACTATAATCGGGACAAACAAGAGATCATCGCTTCCGGCGATTGGGAGCATCTGACCTTGAACTTTTTGGACAAGTTCGATGCCGTCAACCGCACGGCGTGGGCGCTTACCGAGCGAGGGCTGTCGTTCATCGCTGCGCCCAATCTTCACCGCTGATACCGCGGCACTATGAAGCCCTTGGAACCCATCCCGCTCGACGAGATTCGCGCTGCACAGAAACGGCTGGCCGGAACAGTTTTTCGCTCTCCACTGGTGCGGCTCAACGTCGAGGACGCGCCCGCAGAAATCTGGCTCAAGCTCGAAAACCTTTCGCCGGTCGGCTCGTTCAAATGGCGCGGCGCGGGCAACGCGATGCTTCAGGCCGAGCGGCATCAACTGGCTCATGGTGTGTGGACAATCAGTGCAGGCAACATGGCGCAAGCGGTCGCGTGGTACGCTCGCCGACTCGGCCTGGGATGCACTGCCGTCGTGCCGGACGATGCTCCCCCGAACAAGTTGGAAGCGATCACTCGGCTGGGCGGCAAACTTGTGCCCGTGCCGTTTACCGACTATCAGCAGATTCAAATCACACACAGTTTTCCAGGGATGAATGGTCTATTGATTCACCCGTTTGCTGATCCGGCGGTCATGGCGGGCAACGGCACGCTTGGGCTAGAGATTCTGGAAGACCTGCCTGATGTGGACACAGTCGTCGTTCCGTATGGCGGGGGTGGGTTAAGCTGCGGGATTGCCTCCGCGCTTTACGCACTCGCGCCGCGTGTCAGGGTCTATGCCAGCGAAGTCGAGACGGGTGCGCCGCTGGCTCTATCCCTTGCGGCGAGCAAGCCCGTTGAGGTCAACTATTCGCACAGCTTTGTGTCGGGCATCGGCGCGCCGTTCGTCTTTCCAGAAATGTGGCCGCTGGCGAGCCGCTTGCTCGATGGCTCGTTCGTCACGACGCTGCTACAAGTGTCCCAGACCATCCAGCTCGTTGCCGACCGCAATCACGTCATCGCTGAAGGCGCGGCAGGGACAGCCGTCGCCGCTGCGCTGGCAGGCGAGGCCGGTCACGGCAAAATCGTATGTGTCGTATCGGGTGGGAACATTGACATCTGTGAACTGGCAAGTCTGAGGTAATCCGTGCATCAAGATCGTGACCGGGGTATCCGTTCTATCCGCGCACGCCCGGATCGCCGCTGTTACGGCATGGGCCTGGGCATCATCACCCTCGATGATGTCTATCCTGGCTTTCCTGGCGACGTGCGCAACGCGAGCGCCTATCCCTTTCCCATCCAATACGAAATCGCCCGCGATGTGGATATCCATAAGCTGGTGGTTGAAGAGGACAAATCGGATTGCCTGGAGCCCGTCGTGCGAGCGGCGCGCAACCTGGAGAAAATGGGATGCCGCGCGATTGCGGCCGAGTGCGGTTACTTTGCCTACTTTCAGCGCGAGATTGCAGCGAATGTGAGCGTGCCTGTGTTCATGTCAAGCTTGTTGCAGGTTCCGCTGGCGCAGCAGCTTATCGGGCCAGAGCGGGTGGTAGGCATCTTGGTGGCAAACGCGCATTACCTCACGGATCGCCACCTTGAATCGGCGGGCATTCGACTTGGCACGAACTATGTCATCGGCGACGCGATGGGCGAGCGCAAGTGCCAAGAGTTCGATCATCTCTGGACGAACGGCTTGCGCACTGATCCACCGTCCGCCGACTATGAACAAGCCGAACGCGAGTTTGTGGGCGTCGCGGCTGATTTCTATCGTCAGCACCCGAACATGGGCGCGATGGCTTTAGAATGTACGGGCTTTCAACCGTTTGCACGTGCGTTGCAGCGTGAGATTGATATTCCTCTCTTTAGCTGGGGAACGCTGCTGGACTATGCTTACTCGGTCGTCGTGCATCGTGACTATTATGGCCATGTGTAGAGACGCCCCGCCAAGGCGTCTCTAGCAAGATAATCTATATAAGGAGAAGAGTCATCATGAAGACATCCAATTCCGTAGCTTTTCGCTCGCCCCAGTTCTCGGTGCTCTCCGAGACCCAGATGCGCGGCATCAACTCGGCAGCCCTGGAAGTCCTGCGGCGCACCGGGATCCGTTTCCATCACAAGGAAGCGCTGGAGATGCTCAAAAAGGCCGGCGCGTTCATCTCCGATGGCAACCTGGTCAAGTTCCCGGCTCGGCTGGTGAAAGGCGCGCTGGCCTCTGCGCCAGGCCGCATCATGATGTGCGACCGAGATGGCAGCCCGGCAATGGACCTGGAAGGATACAACGTCCATTTTGGGGCAGGCTCTGACTGCCTCAACCTGCTCGATCCCTACACGGGCGAGCATCGCAAATTCGTTCAGGCTGACCTCATCAACGGCTATCATCTGTGCGACGCGCTGCCCAATATTCACTTTCTGATGTCCATCGGCATTCCCTCGGACGTTGATGCGGCCCTGGCCTACGACACTCAGATGGCGTTGATGCTGGAACACTCGACCAAGCCCATCGTGTTCGTCACGAACGACAAGGCAAGCTGCCAACGCGCGATTGACATGGCGGCGGCGGTGGCCGGCGGCTATGAAGCACTGCGCGAGCAACAGCACATCTTGCTCTATTCCGAGCCTAGCTCGCCATTGCAGCAATCCGAGACGGCAGTGGACAAGCTGCTGATGATGGCCGAGTACGAACTGCCGGTGGTTCACTCGCCGGGGCCGCAGATGGGTGCAGTCGTGCCGATTACGATGGCGGGCGGCCTGGCGGTGTCCGTTGCCGAAATCCTGAGTAGCTTGGTGGTGCATCAGCTCAAACGGCCCGGCGCGCCGTTCGTCTTTGGCGCGGGGCTGCATCACATGGATATGGGTTCGATGCAAATCTGTTACGCGTCGCCGGAATTCCAACTCACCAAAGCCGCGATTGCGGAACTGGGCCGCTGGTACGGTTTGCCCACCTGGGGCTATGCCGGCTGCTCCGATGCCAAGGTCATGGACGAGCAAGCCGCCGTCGAAGCCACGCTGTCGGTCATCATGGCCAAGCTGGGCGGCTCGAACCTGGTGCACGATGTGGGCTACATGGAAAGCGGGCTGACTGCATCGTTCGAGATGTTTGTGTTGACCGATGAGCTCGCGGCGATGATGGATCACTTTGTCAAGGGCATCGAGGTGAACGACGACACACTGCTGCTCGACGAGATTCACAACGTCGGCCCGGGCGGCAATTATATCGACACCCAGCAGACGCTCAAGCGGTTCCGCGAGTTCTGGTTCCCCGGGTTGCTGGATCGCAAGATTCGCTCGCAGTGGCTCGAAGCGGGCGGGACGACACTGGGCCAACGCCTCAACACCAAAGTCAAGGACATCCTGGCGAACCATCGGCCCAAGCCGTTGACTACAGACACGAAGCAAAAGCTGCAAGGGATCCTGGCCAAGGCCAGGGCTTAGAATAAATGTATAATGCCGCCACGCCCCCAAGCCCCACTGGCTGATGCGATCATGACACCCATTGAATTCACGCTAAACGGCAAAACGGTCAACCTGGAAACCGATCCAGGCAGACCGCTGCTGCGCGTCTTGCGCGAGGACCTAGGCCTCACCGGGACCAAGCAAGCCTGCGATATGGAAGGCGAGTGCGGCGCGTGCACTGTCATCGTAGATGGCAAAGCGGTTCGCTCATGCCTGTTGCCGATGGCCAAAGTGGCCGGGCGTTCCGTCACGACCATTGAAGGTCTGGGCGCCTCTGACAATCGCCATCCGCTGCAAGTCGCCTTTCTGGAAACGGGCGCGGTGCAGTGCGGCTATTGCACGCCCGGCATGTTGCTTTCCGCCAAGTCGTTGCTCGACCGCAACCCGCGCCCGTCGCGCGATGAGATCATCGCCGCGCTCGACGGCAACATCTGCCGCTGCACGGGGTATGCCAAGATCATCGAAGCGGTCGAGCGAGCGGCGGCAATGTTGCGTGGTGAAGCTGTAGGCCAAGTTGCCCACTTGTCCTACAGCATTGGCGGCGACCTGACGCGCCATAAAGGCTGGGAGCGCATGAGCGGCGCGACGCGCTACGCCGAAGACATCCAAATGCCGGACATGCACTACCTGTGCATCACGCGCAGTCCGCATTTCCACGCCCGTGTCATCAACATAGATATAGCTCCAGCATTAGCTGTTCCCGGCGTCGTCAAGGTGTTGACTGCCGACGACGTGCCGGGCGAAAACAGCTTGAGCGACTATTCGCTCGACGAGCATTTGCTGGCATCGGTGGGTGACAAGGTTCGCATGATCGGCGACCCGGTGGCGCTCGTCATCGGCGCATCGCCGGAAGCGGCGGCGCAAGGCGCGCAGGCCGTCAGCGTCGAGTACGAGCCGCTGCCGCATACCTTTGACATCGCGCACGCGCTAGAGCCGGACGCGCTCCTGATTCACGACGACGGCAACTTGCTGGCCTCCGACGCCGTTCACATGGGCGACGTCGAGTCCGTTCTGGCCGCATCAGACACCGTCGTCGAGGCGACTTGGCAAACGAGCTTTCAGGCGCACATGGCGCTAGAGCGCGAGACAGCCATTGGGACCATTGACGCCGAGGGCCGCCTCACCGTGATCTGCGGCAACCACGAGCCACATTGGAACCGGGCGCACCTGTCCAAAATCCTCGGCCTGCCGCTCGAACAAATCCGCGTCATCACGCCGCCGATGGGCGGCAGCTTTGGCGGCAAGCAAGACCTCTGGCCGATGGCGGCGACGGCGGTGGCCACTTTTCACGTCCGCAAGCCAGTGCGCCTGGCCTACACGCGTAAAGAGGTGATGAACGCCGCGCCCAAGCGTCACCCGTACACTTGTCACTGCGCCGTCGGCGCGCGCGCTGGGACGTTGACAGGCATGAGGCTCGACGCCCGCATCAACACGGGTGCGTACGATTCAGCGGGACGCTACCTGGCAAACTATGCTGTCGCGTCCAGCGTCGGCCCGTACCGCTGGCAAGCCGTTGACTCGCGCTCGGCGGTGATTTACAGCAACGGCCCCAAGGCCGGGCAGTTTCGCGGTTTTGGCACGCCGCAGCCCGCGTTTGCGATGGAATGTGCGCTGGACGAGCTGTGCCAGAGGCTCGACCTCGACCCGCTTGAATTTCGCTGGCGCAACGCGCTGGCTCAAGATGACGTGACCGGGCTGGGCATTCGCAATAAAGAAACCCTCGGCTTTCGTGAGGTGCTGGAGGCGATTCGCCCCGATTACAAAGCGGCCCTGGCTCGCGTCGCTGCGTTCAACGCACGTCCTCCCTGCGCCACCGGCGACCGAAGGAAGGACCGTGGGGAGGTGCGGCGCGGCGTGGGGCTGGCCGGGATGTGGTATCGCTTTGGCAAATTCGGGCGGCCCGTCAGCCGGGCCGAGGCGGAATTGGGACTGGATGGACGCATCACGATCTTTAGCTCCAGCGCCGAGTATGGGCAAGGCGTCGAGACGGTCTTTCTCCAACTCGCCGCCGAAAGCCTGGGCGTCTCGCGGAATGCGCTGCGGTTGGTCAACGCTGACACGGCGCACGTGCTCGATGGCGACGTGACGGGCGCCTCGCGCAGCACGTATTGGGTGGGCGGCGCAGTGGCCGACGCATCCCGCCGCCTGCGCGCCACCCTCCTTGCCTCTGCTTCTGAAATCCTCAATCAGTCGCCGGACACGCTGACCCTGGCTGATGACACAGTCTGCTCAACACTCGACCCGCGCCGTTGCGTAGCATTGGCAAATGTCGCCGCCGAATTGGAACGCAGCGGCATCGCGCGTCGGGTCAAAGGTCAACTCGACCTGTCGGCGCAGTTCCCGGATAATGAACGCTCATCGCTCTACCTGCCGTTGTTTGTCACGGGCGCGCAGGCGGCCGAAGTGGAAGTGAACCTGGAGACAGGGCAGGCTCAAGTGTTGTTCGTCGCCGCCGCGCACGATATCGGGCGAGCCATCAATCCATGCGACGCAGAAGGTCAAATCGAGGGCGCCATCGTGATGGGCGTCGGCGCGGCCTTGATGGAAGAATTCATTCCCGGCCAGAGTAGTGAATTCAGCGATTACATGATCCCCACCATGCGGTCCATGCCCGAAATGCGCGTTCACCTGGTCGAGGCGACTGGGCGTTACGGGCCATTCGGGGCCAAGGGTCTGGGCGAAGCCGCCCTGCTGCCGACCGCGCCCGCCATCGTCAACGCCGTCTCCCGAGCCATCGGCGCGCGAGTGCGCCACTTGCCAGCCACCAGCGAACGAATCCTGGCGGCGATTCACCACTGATCATTCATTGCCGACTTTTTGCGGATTCTGCATGACCGATACCTACCTTTATCCCACAACGATAGAACAAACTCTGGCCATGCTTGCCGAATGGAACGGCCAGGCGCGCATCATTGCGGGCGGCACCGACTTGATGCTCGAGATGCACAAGGGTCGGCACGCCCCGGCTTGTCTTGTAGACATCACTCATATTCCGGAGTTGAATCGGATCGAGGTTAGCGACGAGTGGGTAACCGTCGGGGCTGCCGTGACCTTTGGCTTGTTGCAGGAGCATCCCTTTTTGCGCGAGCGCGTCCCGGCGCTGGTAGAAGCGGCTTGCTCGGTCGGCGCGAGGCCGATCCAGGCGATGGCGACGTG
>CAYGWJ010000275.1:0-9430 GCA_964353405.1 uncultured Anaerolineae bacterium | reverse complement strand
ATTAGTCGAAAAAGTCGAGGACGCTTTGCTCCATTTTGCCAACACGCCGACCGAGATCACCGCGCTGATGGGCCGGTATTGCGAATCGCTCGGCGAGGTCACTGAATGACCTATCCCGAAACTTTATCTGAACATCTATAGTAGCAGATACCCCTGAGACTTGCCAAGGGCTACCCCTGGGACCTCCCACGGGCTATCCACTTTCCACTGTTCACTGCTCACTGTTCACTGCCCACTGTTCACTGCCCACGGGCTATGCCTTCAGCGCCAGGCGCATGTCGAGGCCCAGCACGCCCTGTCCCGCCGAAAAGACCAACAGCGGGTTGATGTCCATTTCCACAATGTCCGGGAAATCCGTGACAAGCTGCGAGACGCGCACGAGCGTGTCGGCAATCGCGTCCAGGTCGGACGGCTTTTCGCCCCGCACGCCGCGCAGCAAATTGTAGGCGCGAATCTCGCCGAGCATTTCTTTCGCTTCACGCCGGTCAATGGGCGCCACGCGGAAGGTCACGTCCTTCAATGCCTCCACGTATACGCCGCCCAGCCCGAACATGATCAGCGGCCCGAATTGCGGGTCACGGTTCATGCCGAGGATGACTTCTTTGCCGCCCTTGACCATCTGCTGCACCTGGCAGCCCCAGATCGTCGCATCGGGCATGTGGCGAGTGGCGCGGTAGACGATCAAGTCGAAAGCGTCGCGCACATCGCTGGCAGAGGCGACGTTAAGCTTGACGCCGCCGATGTCGGTCTTGTGCAGAATGTCGGGTGATGCGATTTTCATCACGACCGGATAGCCGATCGCTTCCGCGGCGGCGACGGCTTCGTCGGCGTTCCTGGCCAGCGCCGACTTGGGCAGCGGAACGCCGTAAGCGGCGAGAATATCTCTCGCTTCGGCATCACCCGCGGTGGCGCGACCTTCACGGCGGAGCTGGTCGAGGATTTGCCGCACCTTGTCCCGATCGGCGGCTAGTGGCTCTACGTTCAGCTCGGGGGTATTGAGCCAATGGCGGCGATGCCACATGGCGGCGATGGCGGCCACCGCTCGCTCCGGCACCTGGTAATTCGGAACGCTGTACTCGGCGAGGATCTCCATCGCGGGGCGGATGGCCAGATCACCCATGAAAGCGGCAAAGATCGGCTTCCTGCGCTTGGCGTTGCGCGCCAGCTCTCCCAGCACTCGCGCCGTCTCGGGTATCTGCGTCGCGGTTTGCGGCGTCAGGACGACCAACACGATCCCGACGTTGGGGTCGCTGAGCGCGGCTTTTATGCCCAACGCGTAGCGGTCGGCGGGCGCATCGCCCAGCACGTCAATCGGGTTGATGACGCTGGCCGCGGCCGGCAGAGCGGCTCGGAGCTTGCTCTGAATCTCGGGTGTGAGCGACGCCAGCCTCATCCCGATGCGCTCGATCGCATCCGAGGCCATGATGCCTGGCCCTCCGGCGTTGGTCACCACGGCTACGGCGTCGCTTTCTGGCAAAGGCTGGCGGGCAAACGCCTGGGCGTAATCAAACAGATCTTGCACCGATCCGGCCCGCACGATGCCGACCTGCTTCAAGGCCGCATCGTAAGCTTTTTCTGAACCCGCCAACGTGCCGGTATGGGATGAGGCAGCTCGAGAGCCTGCACTCGTGGTGCCGGACTTGATCATGACGACCGGCTTGCGACGCGTCACCTGTCGAGCGACCTGCATGAACTCGGAGCCGTTGGCGATGCCTTCCAGGTAAGCGACGATCACATTCGTCTCGGCGTCGTCTGCCCAGGCCCGCAAGAAATCAATCTCGTTCAGGTCGGCTTTGTTGCCGATGCTGTAAAAGCGTGAAAAGCCGATGCCCTGGCCGAGCGCCATGTCGAGGATCGAAGTGCACAGCGCGCCCGACTGCGACATGAAGGCGATGTGTCCCCGGCGCGGCATGCCGGCAGCGAATGAAGCATTGAGACCAACCACGGTATCAATGATCCCCAGGACATTCGGCCCGACGACGCGGATACCATAGCGCCGCGCTGTCTCGATCAGTTGTCCTTCCAACTGCCGGCCCTCGCGACCCACTTCTCGAAAGCCGGCCGAGATGACGACCGCGCCGCGGATGCCTTTTTGCCCGCACTCGTCCAGGACGCCGGGGACGGCTTTGGCCGGCACGAGCACCACCGCCAAATCCACCGGGCCGGGGATGTCTCGCACGGATGGATACGCCGGCAAGCCAAGGATTTCCTTGGCGTTGGGATTGATCGGGTAGATGTGGCCTGTGTAGCCGTATTGGATGACGTTCTGCAACACCGCATGGCCCAGTTTGCCGGGACTGGGGGATGCGCCGACTACAGCCACGCCTCTTGGTTGGGTGAATGCTTCAAGCATAGTTTTTATTCCTTTCAGGTCGCGCAAGTCGCAGGTCGCATGGCGCAGGTCGCAGGGGCTACCCACTTCCCAGTACGGGCGAGGTGACCTCGCCCCTACCTAGGACAGCAGCCGCACAATCGGCCGCAGATCCAGCCACCATTGTTCCTTGGGCCGAAGGCGAGCCGTGTCGGCCATGCGCGGCATGTCCTCCAGGCTAAAGATCTTGATATGGCCGCCCTGTATGCCGATAAAGGCGCCGTTGGACGATCCTTTTTCGGCCTCTTGCGTCAGGAACTCGATACAATGCGCCGCCAGCCGGGTGGCCTGAACACGATCGTAGGGCGAGGGGTTGCCGCCCTGCTGCAGGTGCCCCAGGATCGCCTGCCGCACGTCAAAGAGGTTTTGGCTCTCCTGTGCGAACAGCGCGCACATAAAGCTTGTGGTGTACAGCGGGTTGGCGTGCTCGTTTCGAATCAGCAGGCTGAGCCGTTTGCCGTGCTGGAAGCCGTTGATCATGTTGGTCAGGTCGGCCTGCAGATCGCTCAGCGTGACCCCTTCTTCGTTCAGATAGACGCGCTCGGCCCCGGTCGCCAGGCCGCTCATCAGCGCCAGGTAGCCGCAGTAGCGCCCCATCACCTCGACCACAAAGCAGCGCCGCGCTGCCACGGCTGACTGCTTGATCTTGTCCACGATCTCGACGATGCTGTTGAGCGCAGTGTCCGCACCGATGCTCAGCTCAGAACCGGGCAGGTTGTTGTCAATCGTCGCGGGCAGGCAGATGATGGGGATGTCGAACGCGGGGAAGGTGGCCCGTTCGGCATACAGCTTGTGGGCCGCCTCGTAAGCCGCCCAGCCGCCGATCACCAGCAGGCCCTGGATGTTGTTGGCCTCCAGCGTGCGGGCAATCGCATACACATCGTGGCCGCCCGGCACCATGCGGCTGGTGCCCAACTGGGAGCCGCCCATTGATCCCCAGCCATGCACGCTCATCCAGCCCATCTCTTCGAGCTGCCCGTGAACCAGCCCGTCGAACCCGTTGCGCACCGCCAGCACAGTGTGCCCCTGGTCAATCGCCAGCCGGACGGCAGCGCGCACCGCCGTGTTCATGCCGGGCGCCGGAGCGCCCGCCGTCAGCACCGCCAGCCGCAGCCGCCGCTGGCCAGGCGGGGGCGCGTGAGGCACCGCCCGGATCAGCGTCCGCAAGGCGCGAAACTGTTCCTTGAAACTGCCGCCGCGCAGATCCATCGCGCGATCATAGTCGCGGGCGGCGATGGCCTCGGCAACCGCGCGAGTGTGCTGGACGCACTCCATCAGCGGCAGGTGAGTGATCCGGTTGTAGCGCATCCCGATCAACTGCGGCTCGCCCTCAGGCGTGGCGGTGAGCAACTCGTCAACAGCAGCGTGGCCGATCAAGGTGCTCATCCAGCGGTCAAAGGCGCTCGGCGCGCCGCCACGCTGGATGTGGCCCAGGATCGTCACCCGCGCGTCCTCGCCCAGGCGCTCTTCCAGCACCTTGCGCACGCGCTCGCTCGTGATCGGATTACCGTTGCGATCGCGCGCGCCTTCGGCGACGACCACCGTGCTGTGGCGGCGGCCAGCCGCCCGGCCGGCGGCCAGCACCTCGCACATCTTGGCTTCCCAGTCGTCCGTGTCCGGCGGGCTTTCCGGAATGAACGCCCAATGAGCCGAACCGGCGAGGGTGCTCATCAGGGCCAGGTACCCGCAATTGCGGCCCATCACCTCGACGACGAAAGTGCGCTGGTGGCTGGCCGCCGTGCTGCCAATCTGGTCGAGCGCGGTGGTGATGCGCTGGAGCGCCGTGTCGGCGCCTATGGTCATATCCGTGCCGTAAAAGTCGTTGTCAATCGAGCCGACCAGGCCGACGATTCCCAGATAGGCGTGCTGGTCGGCCATCTCCTGAGAGATGGCGCCTTGCCGGACCAGCTCGGCGACCAGGTCAGGCCACTCCTGGCGAAAGAGATTGGCGCCGCTCAGACTGCCGTCGCCTCCGATGACTACGAGACGGTCTATGCCGCGCTCCAGCAGATTCTTGGCGGCTTCGAGTCGCCCTTCGCGGGTGCGAAACGCGGCGCAGCGCGCGGTGCCGATGACCGTCCCGCCCTGCTGCATGATGCCGCCCGCATCATCCCAGGTCATGTTGCGGATACGGTCGCCGCCGTCTATCATTCCCTGGTAGCCCTCGTAAATCGCATAGACTGCGACGCCACGGCTGAGCGCCGTGCGCACGACAGCCCGCAGCGCGGCGTTCATGCCGGGCGCATCGCCGCCGCTGGTGAGGACGCCGACACCTGCACTGCGCGCAGGCGCAAGTGTAGCCTTCGGCAGCACACTTGCATTTGTCCCCTGGACACCCTGAAGAGGTGTACTCGACGCCATCTTCATCGCCTCCTTACCCCTGGGAAATCCCAGGGGCTAACCCATGCAGGTGGGACTTGCCACCTGTGTGGAAATCCCAGGGGCTACTTGCATCGCCACACTTCGACGATAGAGTGCCAAGAGGATCGCCCCCTTTTTCATCCGCACTCAGAATCTTGCCTTGACCGAGCAATGCGACTGCTGGCAAGCTGCTTCCCCCTCCTCCTAAAAGTACCTCCACGTCCTCCACGTCCTGCAAACTCGTGATCTATATAGATACGGTATTCCACGTTGGCCCGAACAAATCCCAATCGCGCCAATTGCTGTCGAGAGGACAGTCGGTAATCGTCAAGAGTGGCTCCGGTTGCCCCTGGGACTGCCCAGGGGTTGTGCTTTGAGCTTTTCCACCAAGGCGACGTAATCCTCCATTGCCTTTTCTTTGGACATGCCTTTGAGCTTTGCTCGCATGATGTGCTCGGCGGAACGACTAGCGTCCAACCCGTGGCCCGCATCGCCAATCACGTCGCCCTGTGTAGCTTGCTTGTGGAGCGCGTACAATTCAAGCCATCGCTTGTCACTCAGGCGCTCCCGCAGTTCCCGTTTCAAAATTTTGCCTTCCGCCGAAATCATCCTGCGTGACGCTCCGGGCGTCGGATCATTCCGTCCCTATCACCCGCTTTATGTGCGTCTCATAATCCGGGACCTGACGCTGATACTCGCCCGACATCAATGGCGACGAGATCATGAAATCGGCCGAAGCGCGATTGCACGCCACGGGAATGTTCCACACCACCGCGATGCGCAACAGCGCCTTCACATCAGTATCGTGGGGCTGTGGCTCGAGCGGGTCCCAGAAAAAGATGACAAAGTCAATATCTCCGTCGGTGATTTTCGCTCCGAGTTGCTGATCGCCACCTAACGGCCCACTTTGTAGCTTGATGATGTCGAGGCCGAGCTCCTGCTCCAGCAGTTTGCCGGTCGTCCCGGTGGCATAGATGATATGGTCCTCGAGGATCTTTATATTCCATTTTGCCCATTCCAACAGATCCTTCTTCTTGTTGTCATGCGCTACCAGCGCAATCTTTTTCTTCGGGCCTAACGTAAATCCAGCTTGTTCCATATTCTCTCGTCTCCTTCTTTAGGGGCGCAATAAGAGCGCGTTATGCCAGGCGGGCAAGCTAACCAGTCGAGCCATGCTTCTCTCCTGTCCTGGTCCAGGGCGCCCGGCCATAGATCTCGGTCAGGTCTCGGAGCCTGTCGCGGATCGCGTCGGTCAACGCGCCCTCGGTATAGCGCCAGCTCCAGTTGCCGCTCGCCCGGCCAGGCGTATTCATCCGGCCTTCACTGCCGAGGCCGAGCACATCCTGGAGTGGCAAGATGGCCGTGTGGGCCACAGACATCAGGGCCAGGCGGATGAGGTCCCAGTTAATCTCACACCTGCACTGCGCGCAGGCGCACACCTGCACTGCGCGCAGGCGCAAGTGAGTGTCGCCACAGCTGCCCAGGTATCGGCGCACAACCGCGCGCTCCCCCTCGCTGACGGTGTTGAACCAGCCGAGCGTTGTATCGTTGTCGTGAGTGCCGGTGTAAACGACATAGTTGCGCTCAAAGTTGTGCGGCAGGAAAGTCGAGACCATTGCCTTTGGATCTGAGGTGAAGGCGAACTGGAGCACCTTCATCCCCGGAAAGCCGAACGCGACTCGCAATGCCTCAACTTGCGGAGTGATGAGCCCCAGGTCTTCGGCGATGATGGGCAAGGGGCCGAGGGCCTGCTCAACCGCACGAAAGAGGTCGGCGCCAGGACCTTTAACCCATTCGCCGTGCTCTGCCGTTTTTTCCCCGGCCGGGACCGCCCAAGCAGCTTCAAAGCCACGAAAGTGGTCCAGCCGGACCATGTCCACCAACTGGAATATCATTTTGAAGCGGGCGACCCACCAGGCATACCCGCTCTGCGCCATCACATCCCAACGGTAATGCGGATTGCCCCACAACTGGCCGGTCGGGCTGAAATAATCCGGCGGCACACCCGCCACCACGGTCGGCTCGCCCTCTTCGTTAAAGTAGAACAACTCGGGATGCGACCAGGCATCAGCGCTATCGTAGGCGACAAAGATCGGGATGTCGCCGACGATTCGGACGCCTTGCCGGTTGGCGTATTCTTTCAGTGCCAGCCATTGTTGAAAGAACTGGAATTGCAGATACTGGTGGTATTGAATCGGGCCAGCCAGGGTCGCCTTCCAGTATTCAAGCGCAGCCGGTTGGTGTGCCATCGCAATGTCTTGCTCCCAGACGCTCCAGTTCCCTCCCGCATGATGGTCTTTGAGCGCGGCAAACAGAGCATAATCGTCCAGCCAGGCGCGATGGGCCGTGATAAAGTCTGCCAGCCTGGCCTTCTGTATCTCATCGGCGTTCACTTGGAAATTTTCGAACGAGAGTCGCAAGAGCCGTTGCTTGTAGTTAATGACCGCGCCATAGTCAACCGCATGCTCTGGAAAGGCGGGGGCGCCGTCAAAATCCCAGGGCGCCAGGTAATGCTCTTCGACCAGTCGCTCCAGGCTGATCAACAACGGGTTGCCTGCAAAGGCCGACAGCGCCTGATAGGGCGAGTCCCCAAAGCTCGTCGGGCCGAGGGGCATGACTTGCCAGAGTTGCTGGCCGCTGGCCGCCAGGAAATTGATAAAGCGATAGGCCGCGCCGCCCAGGTCGCCGATGCCAAAGCGACCCGGGAGAGAGGTCGGATGAAGCAGGATGCCGCTCGCTCTTTTGAATTTCACGTGTTCTCCGTGAGATGTGTGGACCTGCTACGCTCACGTCTTGCGGAACGTCAGCGACGAGCCGCCAAGAGCTGCCCCATGCACCTGGGAATTCCCAGGTGTGCGGACTTGCCAGGGGTTGACCACAAATTCAGGGCGAGCGATGCGTAATCGTCCCGCCGCTGGGGAGCTCTATTCGTTCCCAATCATCGGGCGTGACGTTCGGATCAATCCGGCAGTTGCGGCCCAGGCTGGCCCCCGCCGGTACGCGTGCCCGCTTCCCCACAATCGTGATGCCGGTGTCGAGGTTGGCTGGCTCTAACTGGTTCGGCGTGTTATCGTCGCCCACGCCCACCTGGGCGCCCGCCCCGATTTCAATCTCCTTGTCCAGTATGCAGCGATCCACCAGCGCGTCCGCCCGCAGGGTCGTATCGTTCATGATCACCGAGTCACGCACGACCGCGCCTCGCTCGACGCACACACCCGGCGACAGGATGCTGTTGATCACCCTGCCGTTGATGACGCACCCATTGGAGATCAGACTGTTCTTGATCTCGCCGAACGGTGTGCACTTGACCGGGGGACGTTCTTCTGAGCGCGTGTGGATCACCCAATTCGGGTCGTAGAGGTCGAGCGCGGGGTTCTCCTCCAGCAGCGCCAGGTTGGTCTCCCAGTAAGCCGAGAGGGTTCCGACGTCAACCCAATAGCCGCTGAACGGATAAGCAAAAGTCTTGTCGCTTTCGACCATCCTGGGAATGATGTTCTTGCCAAAGTCGTGGGCCGACGTTGGATCCTGCGCGTCTTCTTCCAGTCGTCGCAACAGAAACGCGGTATTGAACACATAGATCCCCATGGACGCCAGGGTGCTTTCGGACTGTTTCGGTTTCTCGGCGAACTGCGTAATCCGCTGGTCGGTGTCCACACTCATGATGCCAAAGCGGTTCACTTCATCCGGGCGCACCTGCATGACCGCCACGGTGAGATCAGCCCCCTGCTCCTGGTGAAAGCGGATCAGATCGCGATAGTCCTCTTTGTAGATGTGGTCCCCGGAAAGGACCAGCAGCAGATCGCTGCCATCTTGGGCGATGAAACCGTGGTTTTGATGCAGCGCATCCGCGGTGCCCCGGTACCAATCCTGATCGCGCCTCCCGCGGAAGGGTTGCCAGATCTGGAGGCCGTTGGGCCGGCGGCGGTTCAAGTCCCAAGGCTCGCCGATGCCGAGGTGCTCCATGAGTGAATGTGGACGGTACTGGGTCAGTACGGCCAGGCGATACAGGTCCGAGTTGACGGCGTTCGAAAGCGCAAAATCAATGATCCGGTACTTGCCGGCGAAAGGGACGGCCGGCTTGGCGCGCTTGTCGCCCAAGATGCTCAGCCGGCTCCCCTGGCCACCGGCCAGGATAACAGTCAACACACTCATTGCGCTTCCTCCTGAAAAGTCATAAGCGCTCACGTCGCTCTAGACTCTTGAATGATGCTGCTCAACGCCAAGCCGAATCCACAACGTGCCTGGAGATTGCGTCGCATCTTGGCAGGCCGGACAGTAAAAGGTTCCTCTGCGTAGGAATGCGAAGGTATCGAGACTCACTTGCGCCGGGGGCCTGCTGAGAGGGAATGTCACTTGTCTTCTCGCGCTCGCAATCACCTTGAGGCTTCGATGCATCAGCCATGCCCTTTGCCTCCGGTTGTATTAAGCATTACAGATGGCTGACGAGGAAATAAGCTACACAACAGCTTACACGAAAGGACTTACGACGACATTGTAATACAGGGGGCACTTGATGTCAATAGGCAATTTCTGGTGATTACCCATAACCCTGACCGGTCATTGCGAGGAGCGCCTTTTGCGACGAAGCAATCTCAATCGTCATGGCAGGAGATTGCTTCGCTTCGCTACCCAGAAACTCACATCTGTCACCCTGAACGCAGTGAAGGGTCTCTACCTCGCAAGGCAGAGATTCTTCGG
>CAYGWJ010000274.1:0-2881 GCA_964353405.1 uncultured Anaerolineae bacterium | reverse complement strand
ACACCCGGTAAAGTACGAGTACTTGGGTCCCTGACCATAGTAGGCTTGGATGATCGCCTTGGCGCCCCGGGTCATCAAGTGGACCGCTCGATACCCAAAATCATCCCACAGTTCTGGGTGTCCCATCATCCAGGCTCCATCTACTATCGAAGCGCTCTTGTGGCCGCCATCGGTGCTGCCAACGGCATAGCCTGCCTTGAGCGGGCCCTTCATGGACGGGTAGTTGATCCCACCGGCTAAGGCGCCGTTCCCAACGCCATTGAACTTGCCGTTCCATTTATCCGGCAGGGGCAGCCAGACCTCAAGGGTGCCCGAGGGTGCTATGGTCGCGGTCACGCGGCAGAAGGGGGCGTCAATGGTGGTCGTGCCGTGACCAGAAGGTGGCGACCCCCACACACCGTAAACCACCACCCCCGACGACTCTTTTATGGGATTGATAGACTCGGCGGTCGTGATGGTCATCTCCGGCAGCTTGAGGTCTTTGAGGCTCTCGCACGACGCGGGCGCCGCCTTGGGCACCTCGGTGGCCTTGGGGGCCTCAGTCGGCTTGGGCGCCGGCGTGGGCTGAACGACAACGGTTTGAGGAACGACGACAGTCTGCGGCACGATCACCGTCTCTTTGACGATTTGAGGCGGGGCGGGGGTCGGTGCCGCGCACGCGCCAAGCAATAGACACACGACCAACGGAACGAACAAGAATGTACGCTTCATTGTGAATATCCTCCTTGGATTTAGTTCGACGAGTTCGGAAAACGCGACTGATGATGCATCAACGCTTCAAGTCCACCTCCTTTCGTGCGCGAGTCCACTGCTGCAATTGTTGCTTGACTCAATACCCAAGGCAGTCACTTGTTCATCCGCATGATTTTTCTTTGACAGCACTGCCGGTGCATGTTAGAATGCCAATCGGGCCAACAGGGACATACCTGAGACGCGCGAAGGCGCGGCTAAAAGGTTGAGCTTTTCCTCGTCGTTTCATCCACGCCTACGTTTGCAGCGGACGCGGTGGATGAGCGACGCCTGTTGGCCCTTCTTACGCTATCTCAATCTCAATTCTAGTTGCCGCCACAGTTCTTGTCATGATTTCAACAAGCTTGGCGTGCCAAGCATATCCGTTGCGCGGATGAGTCGGACGAAACGTTCAAAGTGGCTCGCCCGGTCGGGCGGCCCCCGCGAGCCATGCCATGCCCTCGGCGTACAGCCTTTCCACTTCGGGGCCACGCAAGCCTGGCAGACCCGCCTTGACGCTGAACCCGTTCTTGAACTGCACATAGGCCAGATGACGGTATCCTTCAGGATAACGCGCAAGCCATTCCGTGTCGAGCTTGAGAACCGCCGATGGCTCAACCGGATCGAGCCGGTCTTTTTCATAGATGGGCTGGCGCCGCACAATGGCCCAGTGGCCCTCACGTTTCTCAAAAAAGTCGTAAAAGCGTCCCGTGCACACTACGTCCACCAGAACGCCGTCCAGCGGCGCGCGCTGGTTGATCGTCATCTTGACCTGGGAAATAGCGCGCAGACCGGTGACCTCGCACGTCCATCCTCCAAGCAAGTGCAGGATGTTGCCGCCTCTCTGGAAAAGTTCTCGACTCGCTTCGATGAATTGTTTCGCCGGTCCCTGGAACCAGGTGGCAGTCATCCACCCATCCGAATGCCAGACGGTCGCAAAGCGATCCCAATCGCCGGCGTCGCGCCACACGACCCAATTCTCCACCGTCTCACGGATCGCCAGTTTATCGGCTGTCAGATCATTCACGCTGGCCTGGCTCCTGCGGGGATATTGTGGAACGTCAACGCTACCCCCTCACGCATTTCCTTGATGTCAACCGAGAGGGACAGATAGCCGTCCTCGAAGCGATGCCCCAAAGTCTCTTTCAGCACCGCCATCACACGTCGCGCCGCATCTTGTTGGATCTCGATAGGGCGTCCCTCGCGTATGAGCAGATTGACGTGAACGAACGCATAGCCCGCATCGCCGTCGGCGATGCGATACTCGGTGTGTCGAATGGCGCGGCTCTTGATGCCTTTCAGGTTGACCGCGCCCGTCGCCGCCAACTCATCATGCAGGCGCGCCAGCAGGGGTTGAACCTCAAAGCTGAGATTGTCCGTGTATTCGAGCGTCAGATGCGGCATATCCCATTCACCTCCAACACTCTAGTCCACAGACGGCGTGCCGTGCGTGTGAAAAGACTCGATGGTCTGCAAGCCCCACGCCTGGCCCTTTTTTCGTTCTGCCTCGCTCCAGACAATCGGCTTCCAATCGGGAGCAAGCAACAGCCGCGCCCCGGCATTGGCGACCTCAAAGCGGTTGCCGCCCGGTTCGTACATATAAAGGAAAAATGTCTGCTGGATCGTGTGCTTGTGCGGCCCGGTCTCGATAAAGACGTTGTGCTCAAGGCAAATGTCGGCGGCGCGCAGGACTTCTTCACGGCTGTCCACCGCATAGGTGACGTGATGGAGACGCCCGTGCGCGCCGTAATGATCTTCTGCAATCGCCACATCGTACGATTTGTTGCACACAGTCACCCAGGCTCCCTTTTCGGACCCATCGTCGAAAATGATTTGCTCGGTCAGGCGGCAGCCCAAATACTCTTGCATGAATTCCCGATTGGCTCGCACGTCCGCCGCCAGCAGATTGATGTGGTCAATCCGCCGCACGTTGACGCCACGGGCCGGAAAGCGCGCAGCTTGATTCTTGAGCGCGGGGCGCAACTCTTCCGGCGGGGCGTACCATTCGGTCTCGTAATAGATTTCGAGCGTGTGCCCGTCTGGGTCGGTAAAGCGATAAGCCGGGCCATGCCCGATATCGCCCTCGCTCCAGCCCTGGCCCAGCCCGGATTGCTCCAGCGAGGCCACCCGCCGTTGGAGCGCCTGCGGACTG
>CAYGWJ010000273.1:0-7694 GCA_964353405.1 uncultured Anaerolineae bacterium | reverse complement strand
CAAAGCTCAACCCCGATGTGCCCACCGAGGCGCTCGACCTCGCCATCGAGGGATTGACGCGCGACCTGTTATTTCCTCGGCTGATTTCGGGTGAGTTGGACGTGGATCACGTCGAGGTGCGGATGGCAGGCCCCGAATAGCGTTCGTCCTTCGTCATTTGGTGTATACTTGAGGACAGCCTGAAAGAAAGGGGCAAGCTGATGAGCACTCAAGTGATGGTCACATTACCGGATGAGGTTTACCGCCGCGCGGCGAGCCTAGCGCGGCTATCGGGCCAGCGCATGTCCGACCTACTGGCCGATACCATCGCGCTCTCATTGCCTCCGCTCGGCTCGCAGGCCGAGGCCGCCCCGTCTCTCTCAACTCTGCCCGATGACCAGGTTCTGGCGCTGGCCGACGCGCAAATGGAACCAGCGCAAGACCGGCAATTCAGCCGCTTGTCGAACAAGCAACAGGCCGAAACGCTGACTGAAGCCGAACGTTCCGAATTGCTTGTCTTGATGCAGATTTACCAGGAGATGTTGCTGCGCAAGGCCCAGGCACTGCACGAGGCTGTCCGGCGCGGATTGCGTGAGCCGTTGCAGCCGTGAGTTCCCTCTGGCCCACACCTATCCCGATTCTGAAGAGGCCCTTGAACACGCGACGGTGGCGCTGTTTGCCCAACTCGGCTGGCAAACCGCCGACTGTTTTGAAAAGTCATCGGCCCCAAACGTCGCCTTTGATTTCGCTCCACCGTCTCTTGCTGATGGTGTTTAGCCGGCTGTGGCTCCAGCCCATGATCTCGTCGAGAAACGCCCCGACTTTCATTACCCTGCCCGGCGACATGAGCCGGCGCAGTCCTGCGGTGCTCTCGTTCACGTCAGTCAAATCGGCGTCGGTGGAAAGAAGATAATCCACTTAGCTTGAGGAGATGCTCCGGGAAAAGCTCCGCCAGGTAGCGGCGGGCATCGTCCAAAACAAGCGGAGAAAGAACGAGGACAATCTTGTGCCGGGCGGCCAGGCGCAGAATCTCGTAGGGGTAACGCGGGAACGTGACGCCACGGATCAGGACATTGGCATCGGCAAACACCCTAAGGCGTCTGGGCCGTTCCATAGCGTTCTGCGTAGGTGCGCTCGCGGATAGCCTGGATCAGCGGATCGAGGTCTTGTTCGTCGTAAATCCCCAGTTGTTCGGCGACAGGGCCAATCCCCTTGACCAGGCTGCGCAACAAATGGCTGGCGATTTGAGGGCGGGACAGCTTGGAGGTGCTCAACAGAATGACGCCCTCAGACACTTTATGAAGCAACACTTGATCGCCCTCATGGACGCCCAAGCGCGCCCTGAGTTTTTGCGGGATGGTGAGCCGTCCCGCACTCGACAGTTTTGACGTCATCCAGGTAGGTTTCCCCCTCGGCAGCACTCATCAGCCTGACCAGATTATAGTCTACAATGTCCCCCGTCGCAAGACGCGGAATCTTGATTTGGCGCTGTCTGTGGTAAAATGCACTCGTCGCCACTTGCCATTCTCTATGAGAGTCATCCATGAGCCACGTCCACTCAGATTCCGAACAAGCTCTGGAACACGCGACGATGGCGCTGTTTGCCCAACTCGGCTGGCAAACCGCCGACTGCTTTGAAGAGATCATCGGCCCGCATGGGACGTTGGGCCGCGAGACCACCGGCCAGGTTGTGCTCATACCCCGCCTGCGCGCGGCGCTGCACAAACTCAACCCCGATTTGCCCGTTGAGGCGCTCGACCTCGCCATCGAAGAATTGACCCGCGACCGCAGCGCGATGAGTGCGGTCAACGCCAATCACGAAATCTACCAGTTGCTCAAGGACGGCGTCAAGGTCACGGTGACTGAGGGTAGTGTTGCCCCTCGTGGGCGTGAACGGGAACAAGGCGAACGGGCACAAGAACGGGCACAAGGCCCTATGCTACAAGGGGAGGGTGAATCTCCCCAGGCCGTCCGCGTGATTGATTGGAACACGCCCGTCAACAACGATTTCTTTCTCGCCTCGCAATTCTGGGTCTCGGGCGAGATGTACAAGCGGCGGGCCGACCTGGTGGGATTCGTCAACGGCCTGCCGCTGGTGTTTGTGGAACTTAAAAGCTCCCACAAGAAACTCAAGACGGCTTACGATAACAACCTGCGCGATTACAAAGTCACCCTTCCCCAACTCTTTTGGCACAATGCCTTGATCATCCTCTCGAACGGCAGCCACAGCCTGCTGGGCAGCCTCACCGCCGAGTGGGAGCATTTTGCCGACTGGCAGCGCATCAACAGCGAGGGCGAACAGGGCATCATCAGTTTGGATACGATGATTCGCGGCACGTGTGAGCCAACTCGCCTGTTGGACGTTGTCGAGAATTTCATCCTGTATGCCGAAACCAAAGGCGGGCTGGTCAAGCTGGTGGCGCGCAATCACCAATACCTGGGCGTGAACAATGCGATTCAGGCCGTGCAGGACATGCGGGCCAATCAGGGCCGGCTGGGCGTGTTCTGGCACACGCAGGGCAGCGGCAAAAGCTACTCGATGGTGTTCTTTGCGCAAAAGGTGCTGCGCAAGCTGCCCGGCAACTGGACGTTTGTTATCGTCACCGACCGCCAGGACCTCGACAATCAAATCTACAAGAATTTTGCTTCGGCGGGCGCCGTCACCGAGCCGGAAGACGCGGTGCGCGCCGAGAGCGGCGAACATCTCAAGCAACTGTTACAAGAAGACCATCGGTATGTCTTTACGTTGATTCAGAAATTCCACACCAGAAAGGGCGGGCGCTATCCAGTGCTGTCCGAGCGTTCGGACGTTATTGTGATGCCCGACGAAGCGCACCGCACGCAATACGATGCGCTGGCGCTCAACATGCGCAATGGGCTGCCCAACGCCGCGTTCATCGCCTATACCGGCACGCCGCTCATGGCGGGTGAAGAAAAGACACGCGCCGTCTTTGGCAGTTACATCAGCATTTACAATTTCAAACAGTCGGCGGACGACGGCAACACGGTGCCGCTGTATTACGAGAACCGCATCCCCGAACTGCAACTCACCAATCAAGACTTGAACCGCGATATGGAGCAGTTGCTCGAAGAGGTCGAACTCGACGAGACGCAAGAGGCCAAGCTGGAGCGCGAGTTTTCGCGCGAGTATCACCTCATCACGCGCGATGACCGGCTGGACAAGGTTGCCGAGGATATTGTTCTGCATTTCATGGGGCGCGGCTCGCTGCGCGTTGGCAAGGCGATGGTCGTCAGCATAGACAAGGCCACGGCTGTCCGTATGTATGACAAAGTGCAGGCGCATTGGAAGAAGCATTTGGCCTATCTCAAGGCCGAACTGGAAGAAGTGGAGAGTAGCCTAGCCCCTCGCGGGCGATGGGCGCAAGAGCGCGCACAAGGCGCTATGCTACAGGATCGGCGGGCGGAACTGGAAGCCAAGGTCAAGGTGATGCAAGAGACCGACATGGCCGTGGTCGTTTCGCAATCGCAGAACGAAATCGAGGACATTCAGAAAAAGGGCGCCGACATCACGCCGCACCGCAAGCGGATGCTGGCAGAAGACCTTGACACCAAATTCAAGGACCCCGCCGATCCCTTCCGCATCGTGTTTGTGTGCGCCATGTGGATGACGGGCTTTGACGTGCCGTGCTGCTCGACCATCTACCTGGACAAGCCGATGCGCAATCACACGCTCATGCAGACCATCGCGCGGGCCAATCGCGTCTTTCCCGACAAAGTCAACGGCTTGATTGTGGATTACATCGGCGTGTTCCGCGATTTGCAGCATGCTCTGGCGATTTACGGCTCCGCTTCGGGCGGCGGCGTCCAGCCAGGCGAGCTGCCTGTCCAAGGCAAGGCGGCCCTCGTCGAGAAACTGCGGCAGGCTGTTGCCGAGGCAACGGCCACTTGCGCCGAGTTGGGCATTGACCTGGATGCGGTGCAAGCGGCGGAAGGCTTTCAGCGGGTCAAACTGTTGGAAGATGCCGTCGAAGCGGTGCTGGTCAACGACGAGACGAAACGGAAATTCCTGGGTCAGGTGGTCAACGTTGACCGGCTGTTCAAGGCCATCCTGCCCGACCCGGCCGCCAACGAGTTCAGCCCCACGCGCGCCGCGCTCGTCGTCATCACCGACAAACTCCGCTCCGAGTTGCCCGATGTGGACATCTCGGACGTAATGGCCGATGTGGAAACCTTACTCGATAGGTCGGTTGCGGCGCAGGCGTATGTCATCCACGAGCCTGCCGCGTCCTATGACTTGAGCAGGATTGACTTTCGCCAACTGCGCAAGGCGTTCGCGCAGGGCCGTAAGCACACCGAGGCGGCCAGGTTGCAGGCTGCCATCAGCGCCAAGCTACAACGCATGGTGGCGCTCAACAAGAGCCGCCTGGATTATGCCGAACAGTTCCAAAAGATGATTGACGAGTACAACGCGGGCGCGTCGGACGTTGACCTGCACTTTGCCCGACTGGTCGCTTTTGTCCAGGGCTTGAACGACGAGGAACAGCGCGGCATTGCAGAGCAACTGAGCGAAGAAGAACTGGCGGTTTTTGATCTGCTGACCAGGCCGGACATCAAGCTCACGCGGGCCGAACGGACACAGGTCAAGCAGGTGGCGCAAGAGTTGCTTGTCACACTCAAGGCCGAACGGCTGGTGCTCGACTGGCGCAAGAAGCAGCAGACACGGGCGATGGTGCGCCAGGCGATTGAGGTCTCGCTTGACCGGCTGCCAAGCATCTATACGACAGCGCTGTACCAGCAAAAGTGCGAAGCCGTGTATCAGCACGTGTACGAGTCGTACTTTAGCGAAGGGCGGAGCGTTTACCGAGCGCACGGGATTTGACAATCCCGTGCGAGCGTTTTGAAAAAGTCACCGACACTTTTTCGATGTACCCAATGGTGATGGCACGTTGGACGGAAGCCGGTATGTGTGGTATAATATGCATCAAGTAGGATGTAGAACTTACCTCGGTTGTTAATCAAAAACCGCCCAGGCATAACCTGCCTGGGCGGTTTTGTTTTCCAGCCGGTTCAAAGGCGCGCCTCAGCCTACGAGTATTGAGGAAGGGAACTGACCCGCCCGCGCCGGTTAAAGCTGGCGCTACAAGCACCCCGAGCGGAAACGCACGGGCAAGCAAAAGGAAATTGAGATGAGTAAAAAACTGCATATCGGCAATCTGCCCTACAGCATCACCGAAACCATGCTGCGCGAACTGTTCACCCCGCTCGGCGAGGTGAGCAGTGTGTCCGTCATTACCGACCGCAACACCGGCCAGCCGAAAGGTTTTGCTTTTATTGAGATGGCCGATGACGCGGCTGCCAAGCAGGCGATCACCCAGATCAACGGCAAGGCCATCGAGAATCGAACCATCACCGTTGCCGAGGCCCGTCCGCAGGAACAACGCACCGGTAGTTTTCGCCGCGGTGGGTGGGGCCAGCGCTAGCTAGCGCTCGCTGGCATTAGCCAGCGCCGCGTTTGAGCTTTTAACATCGTTTGGCCAAGTCGCGCGCCTGAGCAGATGTGATCCATCTGCGCCAGGCAGAAGGAAGAAGCGATGAGTTTCCAGCGATTGCAGCCGGGCGACCGGATTTCGCACCCGATGTACGGGCTGGGCGTGGTCGAGGGCGTGACCACGTTCGACCAGGACAGCCGAGCCACGGACTTTTACAACGTTCGCCTGACCAAAGGCAGCTTGTTGACTGTGCCCGTGGAGCGCGCCGAGAGACTGGGGTTGCGCCGTGTCGTCAATAGCCTCAAGATTGTTACAGCCTGCTTGCGCTCGAAGGCGCGCCCACTTTCGGACAACGACCGTGAGCGGGTCGTTCAGCTCAAGGCTTGCTGGCAAGCTCCTCAGCCAGCGGCCCTGACCGAAGCGGTACGCGACCTGATGGCCCGGAGCCGCACGCACAGGCTAACGCCCAACGACAAGAGATGGCTGCTCAATGCCTGCGAGCGCTTGAGCGCCGAGGCGGCGTCGGTAGACGCCATAGAATTGTTCCTGGCCAAGGCGGCCATCCAAAAAGAGGTTGACTCGCTCAAATCGCCCGCGGCTTAGAGTTCGAGCTAACTGTTGATGCCACACAAGCCCCGACCAGCGTATGCGCTGGCCGGGGCTTGTTCGCAGATGGGCAATCGCCCGGCCCTATTTGCACCTCAGCGGGTTCCACTCGAAAACCTGCACGGGCGCAACCTGGGTGACGTTTCCAGTCGCGCTCTTGATATAGACTGTCCATTCAACTGACCCGGCGCAAGCCGCCGGGACCTGCGACGGCGTGCTGAGGTCCGTTGTCCAATCGTAGCCCATCAACGGCGGGCTATACTGGACACCGCTGGCATAGTTGCTGGTGCATTGGGCCCTGTTAACTTCCGACGGCGTGACGGCGACGAGGAACGATTCACCCGGCCTCAATACCGGGCTGGTCCACTTGAACGTGACGGCCAGCGATTTTACACAAATGCCATTGATGGGAGACAGCAGCGTCACGGCGCGTGGCGTGCTGCTCCCCACCCGGGCCGTCGGCGTTGGCGTCCCGATGGGCGTTTGTTCCGATGTTGGGGTCGGCGCCGGCGGCAACGAGGTCGGCGTTGGCGGGGCCGGCGTCCACAGCGGTGTTGCGGTTACGGGCGATATCGCCGACGCAGGCGGGGGCACCGTTGGAGAGCTCGTGATGAGTTCCGTGGTTGATGTAGCAGGTACCGGGGCGGGCGCCGTCTCGGGTATGCCCAGGCGCAGCCCACCGCGCAGCACAAAGACCAAACCAACCACAACGATCAACACGGCAAGAAGCCAACCTAGTCGGCCCAAGACCCACCTGCTCCCACTCGCACGCAGAGGGCCTGGCTGCACCGCAAGGTCTGCGGGCAGATCCCCCCACGAGACATTGGGACGCAGCCGAGAGGCGAGCGCGACGAGCTGAGGGAGGCGGCCGCGCGCAGCCAGCGTCCTGACGAGCTCACTGGCTTTGGCGGCTTTGCTTTGCCCTCTCAGGCGCTCGTAGTCTATCTGCAGCTCGGAGCACAGCGCGCGCAACTCGTCGTCGCTGAAATAATCGGTAAGGTTCCGGCGCAGCAAGATCAACTGCTCCTGCGTCGGGGTCCAGGTGTTCCGGGACACGCGGCCTCCTCGCTATCTTTTACCAAGAACGCTCACGACGTTCAAGTGGGGAAACAAACAGACGCCTACATTATATACCTAGTCTCGTCCAAGTGGAATCCAACTGGTGATTACCCTATTTGGTAATATTGTAGAAAGTCACCCGATGGGGTAGACTACAGAGGATGAGCAACCAACTGTCAGCCTAGCTCCATCGGAGACTCGCTCGGGGAAAGAGGACCCTGATTACCCAGCGCCGCGCGCGCCCCTGGTAAAATGCGACTGGATTACAAAAAAGCCCCGGAATGATTCCGGGGCTTTAGCCTTTTACGTTTGATGCTCCAGAAAATCGGCAAAGGCAAGCAGTTCCCCACGAAGCCGGGCACGCTGCCACCCTTCGCCCACACGTCCAACGACATGTTCGATATCTACGAGTTCGTTGCGGATTCGGGCGGCTAACCGGCGCAGATCGTCGCTCACAGTTCGATCCCCTCCCACTCCACGGCCTGGCGCAATGCTGGCTTGCAGGTCTCTAGTTCCAACAGGTCAACCTTGAAATCAAAACTCGGCCGTGTGACAGCCGCTACAGCGCCATAGAAACGGTCAGCCGGGATGTCCCAGGCC
>CAYGWJ010000272.1:0-9042 GCA_964353405.1 uncultured Anaerolineae bacterium | reverse complement strand
AGGGATCAGGGATTAGAGGAACGCTTGCCTGGCTTGGTGAAACAGGGGTTGGACAAGCTGTACAATCAGCAGCGCAAAGATGGCGGTTGGGGCTGGTGGGCCGATAGCCAAGAGAGCAACGCGCACCTCACTGCCTACGTGGTGTTTGCACTGGTCAAGGCACAGCAATCCGGCTTCGAGGTCAAGAGCGATGTGATTCAGCGCGGCCAGCAATTCCTGACCGGCAAGCTCGCCGCCGCGCGAGATCTCAACAACACCTTCACGGCCAATCAGCAAGCCTGGGTGGTGTATGTCCTGGCCGAAGGCAAATCGCCCAATCTCTCATCTCGCTTGACCGACTTGTTCGACAATCGCAACAAGCTGAGTCACTATGGCCGGGCGTATCTGGCGTTGGCGCTGGCGTTGAGTGATTCATCCGACAAGCGCATCGCCACGCTGCTCTCGGACTTGAACAATGCCGCGATATTATCCGCCACAGGCGCGCACTGGGAAGAGACCGCGTTCGATTGGTGGGCGATGAACACCGACACGCGCTCGACCGCCATCATCCCCGACGCGCTGGCGCGCATCTCTCCCTCCCCTGTCAAGGCGGGAGAGGGCCATGGCGGGGGTCTTGCGCCCAACGTGGTGCGCTGGCTGATGGTGGCGCGCAAGGGCGGCTACTGGGAGACGACGCAGGAGACGGCCTGGGCGCTCATCGGATTGACTGACTGGATGAGGGCGACGGGCGAACTGCAGAGCAACTATGACTATGCCGTGTTCCTCAACGACAAAGACCGGGCCAGTGGCCGCGTGAACAAAGACACCCTCCGCGAAAGCACCAAGCTCAACGTGGCTGTGGCCGAACTATTGAAAGAGAGTAACCGACTCACCATCGCGCGCGGCGACGGTCAGGGACGGCTCTATTACACCGCTCATTTGCGCGTGTTCCTGCCCGTGCAAGACATCCAGCCCGCGTCGCGCGGCATCACCGTCAACCGGCGCTACACGCTGGCCTCGTGCACGGATGGACCGAAATGCCCGGAGGTGCGGGAGGTCAAGCTGGGCGACGTGATCCGTGTGGACTTGACCCTCATCGCGCCCAGCGACCTGTACTATGTCGTCGTCGAAGACCCGGTGCCGGCAGGCGGCGAAGCGATTGATCGCGGGCTGGCGACGACGAGCCTGCTGGACAAGGGGCCGGAGCTGACGCGGCAGGGGAATCGCTCGTACTATTGGTGGTGGTGGCATTGGTACAGCCGCAGCGAGCTGCGCGATGAAAAGGTGGTGCTGTTTGCCGATCGCCTGAGCAAAGGCACGTACGAATACAGCTACACCTTCCGCGCCACGCTGCCAGGCGATTACCAGGTCATTCCGACCCTGGCGCGCGAGTTTTACTTTCCCGAGGTGTTTGGTCGAAGCGATGGAAGGTTATTGAGTATTGGAAGGTGAGACAATAGACCTGAAGGGTTTCGCGCGAAACGGCTCTTCGGGTCTTGATTGTGGGCGGTTTTTGTTGACCAGGCATTAACCATATGCTATACTCGTTGCAAAGCAGCGCAAATCCACCGCAGTGGAGAGGAAGTGGTAAGATGGACAAGATAGAATTGACAGACTATTTTGATTTCATTGGCGAAGACGATATTCGCATCAAGGGTACTCGCGTGGGCATTGAAACAGTCTTGCATGATTATCAGGAAGGCGCCAGCCCAGAGGAGATCGTCCTGCGTTATCCGACGCTTTCGCTCGAACAAGTCTATGCAACCATTACCTACTACTTGGCGCATCAAGAGCAGGTGGCTGCCTACATGGCTCGCGTGAGGCAGCAGCAGGAAGAAGCCTGGCAAGAACAACAGCATCATCCATCGGAATTTGTGCGGATGCTGCGGGAGCGGCTGGAACAGCAGCGCCAGTTGTATCAGGCGACGCAACCTCGACTTGCTGTGGCAGCGGAAAGATGAAGCCGCGCTTTCTGCTGGATGAACACATCAACCGTGCTGTCCAAAGGAAATTGCGCCGGTTGGATGTCCGCATTGATGTGCTGGCAATTGGGGACTCGGGCGCCCCTGATGCGGGGACGCCTGACCCAGATATTCTGGATTGGTTAGAGCGGAACAGTTACATTCTGGTCACTCGAAACCGGCGCACTATACCGGCGTACTTGACTGAGCGTTGGGCTGCAGGACGGCACATTCCTGGCATCTTTTGGATTCGCCCAGGTGTCGGCATCGGACGCGTGATTGAAGAGTTGTACTTGATTTGGGTCGCTTCCGCAGGCGCAGAATACCAAGATCGCGCACTGTTCATCCCACTGTGAGCAACCGCTGCCATCCCCGCTGTCGCCCGCAAGCTCCTCTTCCAAGTATTTGGGAGAAGCGATAGAAAGTCGTTGAGTATCGGGAGATGAGGCAACGAACCTTGCGAAGCTGCCTCGTTTACACCATGCGCGCCGTGATCGTGAAGAGCGACTTGCGAGGCCGTTGGGTGCGGCCATACTCGAGTTGGGCGATAGAGATTTCTACGTCATCCGGGTCGAGGTTGTGCTCGATGTTGTAGAGGACGAGGTCTTCGTAGAGAATAGTGGCGTCCTCCAACTCGTGACAGTCCGTTACCTCTAGCAACCCTGACCCCCCAAAGAGATCTTGCCACCATTGTGGCGTGTGCTGCTTGCTGAAATCATCTGCGAACACGTCTACGTTCTCGTTCGGCGGCGGAAGCTTATGGTCTGGTCATAGATTTGTTCACGGGCATAGCCCGCCAGCTCGGGATAGTCGGCGAGATCAGGCAAGCGGAATGTTGCTTTGGCTTTTTGAGAGTTCAAGAACTACACCTCTGAGGAGTTGGAGGTCGCCTGCGATCACAGCCGCTTGATATAGTCATAGTCTCGATGGATGATCCGGAAACCCACCGAGGTATAGAGCGACTTCGCCGCGTCGTTTGAACCTTCGCTGGTGACGAGGGCTGTCTCCGCGCCGCGCGATACCAGTCGCCGCAAGCCTTCCAGCATCACCGCCCGGCCCAATCGCTTGCGCCGGAATAGCGCCCGGGTCCCAACCGGCTCGAACTCGCCGCTCTTGCTCAGCGGGTCAAGCCAGCCGATGCAATAGGACGCAAACACGCTGTCGGACGTCGCCGCCACCAGGTCAAGCTCGGGTATGTAACCCGGCGCCTTCCTCATGCGCCGGTATGCTTCCAGTGTGACCCTGGATGGATGCCACACCTCGCAGTGAATCGAGACGCGCTCCTCGAACTCGGCCTCATCCGCTACGTGCCGAACGGCCAAGCCCTCGGGTACTGCCTCGGCGGGAATCGGTTCAGACAGGTCCCGCATCAGATTGATAAAGTGATGCTCGGCTCGCTGAAAACCATGCCGCTCCAAAAAGGCAACCCGCCGCGGATCAACATCCAGCCCTCCAGTCCGGAGCAAGCGTGTGCCGTCATCGTTTGCGGGCAGTTCAAGCCGATGGGCCTCGGCCCAGGCCAACATCTGTTCTTCAAGCAAACCGCTGCCGCGCAGGCGGGGGTGAACCTGCATATCCACCCATTCAAGCGGGCTGAAGCACACAAAGCCCAACAGATCGCCCTCGCCATCCTCCCATAAACGGAAACTGGTGAATGGGTCAAAGATCGTGTTTTGATACAGCCGCCATAACAAGTCGCCCACGTGCCAATAGCCCGGCAGCGAACCATCTGATCGCGCCGCGCTGAGGAAAGCCTTCATCCGCAACACGTCGGTTTCGCCGCCAAAGAAGCGTGATGATGTGCGCATGGTCCACCTGGCTACGAAATCACCCGCGCGATTGCAAAGGCAACCGCCGCCGCGACCCCGCCGATGAGGGCTGTCTGGATCGCGCTGCGCAAAGGCGGCGCACCCGTAAAGTGGCCCTTGATGTAGCCAAACACCGTTAGAGCCAACAGGGTGACGACGACAGACACCGTCAACGCCGTCTGCGCGCTGGATAGGATAATGTAGGGCGAGAGCGGGATCAACCCGCCCGCAATGTACGCCCCGGCAATGGTGAGCGCGCTGGTGAGCGCGCGCTTGGGGTCAGGCTTTTCCAGGCCCAGCTCAAAACGCAGCATGAATTCAATTAAAGCCTCCGGGCGTCTGCGCAAGGCTTTAACGACTGGCTCGCTTTCCTTCGGCGTGAGGCCATACGACTCGAACACACGGGTCACTTCGTCCGCTTCGACAGCCGGTTTGTCCCTGACCTCTTGCTGCTCGCGCGTTCGCTCGCTGGCATAGTGCTCCGCGTCACTGCGCGCGGCCAGGTAGCCGCCCAGGCCCATCGCAATGGAGCCGGCCGCGATTTCGGCCACCCCCGCTGTGACGACGATGCCGGTGGAGGCGACCGCGCAAAGGGAACCGTCAATCCGTCCGACATGCCAATCACAATGTCGCGGACGGTATCCCCGGCGGTAAAGTGATGCTCAATGTGTGGTGTTTGTGGCATGGTACCCTCCCAAGGGTCATCTGCGCTCAGTATAGCATCGGCGGCAAGATTCGCAAACTCTCGCGCTTGCCTTTAGGGAAAATGGGACTACAATGATTGGTAACACTCGCCCCGGGTCGCAAGGCATGAAACGTTGCGGCTCAACGAGAAAAGGAAACTTATGGACATCGAACGTCCCGACCTGAGCCGACTGAACCCCGACGTGCGGGCCTACATTGAGAACCTGGAAACAGAGCTTGACCGACTCCGCGACGGCCCGGGCCGGGCCGAGACCGGCGCTGAGATCGCGCTTGAACCCAGCGAGCCCCCCACCTCGCTGAACGTGATCACGATCAGCCAGGGCGGCATTGCCAAGCGGACCCCGCGTCACCTGTACGACCGTCAACGGCGAGGCGGCATGGGTGTCTTTGATCTGGAAACCTCAAAGGATGATCCGCCCGCGATTCTGACGATCGCCGACGAACAGCAGACGCTTCTAGTGCTGACCAACCAGGCGCGTGCGTTTCGATTGCCCGTAGCCGATCTGCCGGAATCGCCCGTGCACGGCCGAGGCCAGTCCATCACCGCACAACTGCCCCTCGTGACCCAAGAGCGCCTCGCGCTGGCCTTTCCGGATCAGGGCAAAGGCTACATTGCTCTGGTCAGCCAGAGCGGCTATGTGCGCTGCCTGCGCCACCATTACATTGGCGAGAATCTGCGGCCCGGCACGAACCTCTTTAGTCTCAGGGACTTTGGCCCGCCCGCTGCGGCCTGCTGGACCTCCGGCGATGGCGACTTGTTCGTCACCACGCGCCAGGGCCGCGCGATTCGCTTTTCGGAAAAGTCGGTGCCGCTGCAAGGCGGGCCGGGCATTCGCCTGGAGCAAGGTGATGCCGTCGTTGCCATTGCAGCCGTCAGCGCGGAAAGCTGCGTCTTTTTGCTCACCGCCGACGGCAAAGGCACTCTGCGTCTGATGTCGGGCTTTAGCGCCAACAAGTCGCCGGGCGGCGGCGGCAAGTCCGCCATGAAAACCGACCGCCTCATCGGCGCGGTGACGGTGGAAGAGGACGACGACATTTTCATCATCTCGCGCTTGAGCAAGATCATCCGCTTTCGCGCTGCCGAAGTGCCGCCCAAGGAAGACGTCGTGCAAGGCGTCAACTGCATGGCCCTGCGCGCCGACGAGACCGTTGCCCTGGTGGGCTCTAGTGTGTAGACCTTTCCGACTCCCGGTCTGCGTCTATTCGACTCTCGGCACCTGAAAACGACGAAGCAACGTCACTAGACGAGATCTGTGAAGCAGGCAGAGCCGCGACCCGGTGTGAGGACCAGCCTGTGCAGCGGCCCAGGCTCGCTCTGCCACGTCATAGGCGGCGCACGGCTTGCCCAGACGCCTGGCATTCTGTGCGCATTGCGCCAGCCTTTCGCCTCCCCGCATCAGCCAGTGGCACGTCGTCACCAGACCGTCGAGCGGCGTGGGCGATAGCTCACCTGCGCCACCCTGAACCAATTAGTCGGCATTCCCCGTCTCTTGACCCGGCAGCACATCCACCAATAGCAACGGCAGGCCGCAGACCAAAGACTCGGTCACGATCAGCCCGCCCGCCTTGCAGATGATTTAGGTGGCTCACACGACTCAACTCGTCACTACGGACTCTATAGGTCGGATTTGAGATTTGAAATTTGGCACTTGATATTTGACCCTTGAATCTCCCACACTTGCGCCGCAAACCGCTCGATAAAGTAACGGTCGTGGACGACGGCCAGCACCGTGCCTTCAAAGCGCGACAAGGCCTGCTCAAAGCGAGCGCGCGCCGGGATGTCCAGGTGATTGATCGGCTCGTCGAGCAAAAGCAGGTTACAGCCACGCGCCACCAGCCCTGCCAGCGACAGCCGCGCCCGCTCGCCGAACGACAGCGAACCGATCGGCACAAAGACGTCGTCGCCCGTGAACAGAAAGAAATGCAAAAAGGCCCGCACGTCCGTATCGGACATGGGCGCAAGATGGCGGATGGTCGTGAACGCATCACGCGCCGGGTCGAATCCCTCCTGCTCCTGCGCCATATAGCCCAGGCGCACGTTGGCTCCCAATCGAACGCGGCCCGCCAGCGGCGGAATCGCTGCGGCCAGCGTGCGGAGCAGCGTCGTCTTGCCCGCGCCATTGGGGCCGATGAGCGCCACGCGCTCTCCGTGCCGCAACAGCAGGTTGAGATCACGGAGCAAGACGTTATCGCCATAGCCCACCGACAACTCTTCCAGCGCCAAAACATCCTGCCCGCTCGTGGGCATCTGGCGCAAGTCAAGTTTCATCTGCCAGCCGAGCCGTGGCTTTTCCACACGCTCGTCGGAATCCAGGTAGCGCCCCAACTTTTTCTCGCGGCTGGCCGCTTTTTGCGCGACCTTTTTAGCGTAACGACGCAGGCCGGGTTGGCGCGGCGTGGTGGTCAGCTCGACGCGCCTGGCCTGATCTTTGGTGCGGGCGATGTCTTGCCTCATCCGACGGATTTCGTACTCTTGATCGCGCCACTGGCTCCACTGTCGCTCGCGCTCGGCCAGCTTTTGTTCCACATACGAGGTATAGTTACCCGTGTACTCGCGGACGGCATGCGTCGCCGGGTCGAGGTCGAGGATGCGCGTCACCGCCCGGTCGAGGAAGGTGCGGTCGTGCGACACGACCAGGGCCGCGCCGCGAAACTCGTTGAGCCATTGCTCCAGCCATTCGAGCATCGCCAGGTCGAGGTGATTGGTCGGCTCGTCAAGCAGCACAAGCTGCGGATTTGAAATCAACACGCCCGCCAGCGCCAGGCGAGTCTTTTGCCCACCGCTGAGCGAGCCGACCGGCGTAGCGGCCGGCAAGTGATCCAGTCCCAGCGCCGAGAGAACCACCGGCACGCGCCCTGGGTCAAAAGACGCAGCAGACAGTCGAACCAGCGCCGTGTCATACTCGCGCTCAAGATCGTGCCGGGCCGGCGCTTGTGCCAGCGCCTCGGCCAGCCCCTCAACTTTTTTCGTCAGACTCTCTGCGTCATCGCGTCCGCGCGCAAGGAATTCGCCCAGCGTTTCATACGGGCGGGAGGCGATGCCCTGCGCCAGATAGCCGATCCGCACATCAGACGGCGTCAACTGCACTGCGCCGCCGTCTGGCTCGTCCAGCCCGGCCAGGATGCGCAAGAGGGTCGTCTTGCCGCAGCCGTTGGGGCCGACCAGGCCGACCCGCTCGCCAGCGTTGATGCTGAACGTGACCTGATCGAGGATGGTTTCAACGCCAAAAGATTTGGAGATGTGATGGGCCGTAAGCATAAGCAACCTGTCCTGTAGGAATGGAGATTGGAGATTAGAGATGGGAGGCCAAGTCTAATCCAATGCGGGAGAGCGCCCGCTCGTCAGTACACAGGCTTACAGGTTGCGCGTCATCCGAGGAACTCCTTGTGATTGAAGACAGTCAAACTTTATCACCGCACCGCAACTTTGTCAAGCACGGCATGACCAATACCCTATTGACTTACAAACCAAGATGTCGTAAAACTGAATCCGTGGCCGCCAACCGCCGACGGCCGCCCGTTTGGCTGTTGGCGGTCAGCGGTCATGAGAGCCTGTCTGCAAGTAGCCTGGCCCCTCGCGGGCGAACGGGCTTTTCAGACAGCCTTCGAGAGGTCCTCATGTCGAAACTGATTTTCCGCAGGCAGACTCGAGTGGTTGGCCATTTTCTATCCGGCCTCTTGATTACAGCCTTGCTGTTCGGCGCAGGTAGCCTCCCTTTGCGCGCTACCACGCAGGCCATCCAGGCTCCCGTCCTCAAATGGCAAAAGGGAGGCTGTTACTCTTCCTGGTGCGAGACCGGCTGGTACTCTTCGCCTGCCGTGGCCGATCTGGACGGCGATGGGACGATGGACGTCATCGGCTCCGCCTACACCCTCTTTGTCCTGAACGGCAAGACGGGCGTGTTGGAATGGAGTGTCGCTTCCGGCCACGACCGCAGCCAACCCGGCGCCGGCAACGTCGGTCGCACGTGGCCCGGCATCGTCGTCGCCGATGTGGACGGCGACGGCCAATCCGAAATCGTCGCCGTCCACAGCGGCGGGTACGTCTCTGTCTACAACAGCGCCGGGTATTTTAAGCCCGGCTGGCCTCAACGACCCATCACGAACGAGTTACGCGGGCTATCGGTCTATGACCTGGACGGCGACGGCAAAATGGAAATCATTGTGACCGGCGCGCTGGGCAGCTCCACCAATACCTGGGTCTATCAACACGATGGACACTCCGCGCAGGTTGGCCTCAGTTGAGTAACGACAGCGGCTATGCCTGGGGCGTCTATAACGCCAACGCCTCCGTCGGCGACCTGGATGGCGACGGCGCGGGTGAGATTGTCGTTCCTTCAGATGTCCACTATATCTGCGCCTACGAGCGGAACGGCAGCCAGATTCCAGCCAATTCGATGTACGGCGGCAAAGGCTGGGGCAAGGTCGGCGTGTGGGAAAGCCTGGATGTCGAGTTGCGCGGATGGGGTGAATGCAACGGAGTCCGCTCGGAAAGCTACCGCACCAACTTTGCCGACGGCGCCAGCGTCATCGCCGACGTCAATCAAGACGGCGCGATGGAAGTGGTAGCGACGGGCAACGTCTACGAT
>CAYGWJ010000271.1:0-3015 GCA_964353405.1 uncultured Anaerolineae bacterium | reverse complement strand
CTTGGGCAGGTTCTTGCCCATCACGCGGACGGTCTCCTGGATCACCTGCACATCTTCCCACTGGCCTTTGAACTCGACCTGATTCGGGTTTTTGGGATTGACGTGCTCGATGTAGAGGTCCTGCACGTCCGGGCCCAGGTTGGTCACGGCCCAGGCGATGCGGTCATTGTGTCCCACCACGACGCCCGGCACGCCAGGGAACACAAAGCCGGTCACGTTGTAGGGGCAGCTCGCGCTGACCGTCCGGCAGTGCAGGCCGACCTCGTACCAGATCGAAGGCATCTGGATGCCCAGGTGCATGTCGTTCGCCAGCAGCGGCTTGCCTGTCGTCGTTTTGCTGCCGGCGATGACCCAGTTGTTCGAGCCGATGCCAGCCTTGCCGGTCTGCAACAGCGCGCGCAGATTAGCTGCTTCCGTCACGCCGCCCTGGCCGAGGTTCTGCCAGGCCACGCCCGTCGGCACGATGACGGGATGATCGGCAGGGTAGGGCGGCCACAGCGCGCCGATGATCTGCGTCCCGCGCTCGTCGCCATATTTCGCCAGAACGCGCGAACGCAGCAATTCGTCATCCCAGTTGCTGCCCAGGTCCCAGGCCATCACCTTGCCCCAGGTGAGCGTGTCCACCGGCGTCCACGGCTCTGGCGAGAATTTTGCGCCGGTCAGGCCCAGGATGGTGAACTCGAGAGGGAGATTGTCGCGGTGAGTGTTGATGAACTCGTTGACGCCATCGGCATAGGCTTGGAGCACGTCGCGCTCGGATGGGCTGAGCAATTTGTAATCGGCCTCTGAGGCGCGCCGCCAGCCGATGGTGCGAATGAACAGGTCGTTGCTCAGCGCGGACTTGCCGAGCACCTCTGACAGCCGTCCTGCGCCGATGCGCCGCCAGAATTCCATTTGCCAGAGGCGATCTTGAGCGTGGACATAGCCTTCGGCCAGGAACAGGTCATGTGGATTATCGGCATAGATGTGCGGCACGCCCCACTTGTCGCGGATGACGGTGACGGTGCTTTGCAGCCCGGCCACGCGAAGCGTTCCGCCGATCTGGGGAAATGGCTTGCGGCTGATGTAGAAAAATCCGCCGCCCGCTACCAGACCAAGCACGACGACGATCACAACCAGAACGGTGACGATCCGTCTGACGGTGCGCATAGTGTCCTCCTTGGCGAGAATCTGAGAGAATTATACACCTGATGAGGGGACAACGGGACAAGGCGACCGAATTACACGTCCTTGACCGCTACACAAGCCCGTGCTAAACTGAGTATGTCGGACTGTTCCGTGTGCCGCTGGGGCCAGGGTCAAATGACGGGAGTGCGCCATGCCCGAAACATCGTCGCCCGCCGAGCAAACAACGCCCGGCCTCCGCATCTACCTGCTGGGGCCGCCCAAGATTGAGTGGGCCGGTCGACCGCTACCTATACCGCGTCGGCAGGCCCGCGCACTGCTGTTCTATCTGGCGACGCGGGCGCAGACCATTTCTCGCGAGTGCCTCCACTTTCTGTTCTGGCCCGATGTCCCCGAATCCATCGCTCGCCGCAACCTCACACGCCTGTTGACGCACTTGCGCCGTGCCCTGCCCGTGCCCGATATATTGCTGACCACCGAGGATGAGGTCGGACTCGATTCTCTTCGGGTCTGGTCAGATGTGGTGGGTTTCGAGCGGTTATGCACCATTCAGAAACCGCACGACCAGGCTTTGGCTCTTGAACAGGCCGTGCAGCTCTATTGCGGCTCTTTCCTGGCCGGGTTCTCCTTGCCAGAGAGTCCCGAATTTGAGGCCTGGAGTTCGCAGGAACGATACATCCAGGAGCGCCGGTACCTGGAGGCGCTGGATGCCCTGATGGATGAGCGGGCTGCCCAGGGAGCTTTTGCCGAAGCGATTGTCTACGCTCAACGCTACCTGGCAAACGACGAGTTGGCTGAAAAGGCGCATCGCCGTCTCATTGAATTGTATGCTGTTACGGGTGATCGCGGCGCGGCGCAGCGCCAGTTTGAAGTTTGTGTGACTGCCCTGGAACGGGAACTGGGCGTTAGCCCATTGCCGGAGACCCAGGCCGCGTACCAGGCTGCACTGCATGCCAAACCATTGATTCAGCCGCCAGCCTCTCCCACCTGGACGACATTGCCCAGCCTGGACGCGCCTCTCGTCGGGCGCGACGAGGTGCTGAGCCGTCTGACACACGCCTGTGAGCGAGCCAGGTCAGGCCAGGGCCAGGTGATCCTGATTTCGGGCGAGCCTGGCATCGGCAAGTCTCGCCTGATGCAAGATTTTGTCCTTGGCCTGGGGAGCCAGGTGGCAGTGGTGGTCGGCAGTGGCCATGAGGCCGAACGAGGGCTGCCTTACTGGCCGCTTATCGAAGGCCTGCGGCCGCATGTTCCGCTGGTGGACTGGACAGAGCTTGGCATCGAACCACTCTACCTGGCAGAGGTGGCGCGCATCTTGCCCGAGTTGCGCGCGCGTCTTTCCAACCTGCCGACTCTTTTCCCGGTAGAAACTGGCCAGGGACAAGGCTATCTGTTCCAGGCGCTGGCTGACTGGTTTGAGAAATGGGCTGCCCCTCGCCCGCCCCTGATCCTGTGCCTGGACGATCTACACTGGGCCGACGAGACGACGCTGGCCTGGCTGGGGTATCTGTCCCGTCGAATCAAGCGCGCGCCCATCCTGGTCTTGGGGACATATCGCACCGAGGAAGCGCAAGCCGTGGCGACGTTCCGAGCCGAGTTGGCGCGGCAGGGTGTCCTGCAAGAGATCGCGTTAGAGGGCTTGCCGCAACCAAAAGTGTTATGCTTGATTCGACGCCTGTCGGGCCAGACCAGCGGCGCCGAGCAATTCAGCCAACGCTTGCAGCACGAAACAAATGGCAATCCCTTTTTCGGGATGGCTCACAATCAGATTGACACTTTTCCATATGCGCCTGTTGGGCGATAATAGGCCACCAATCCCAGTTTGTCAGGAGTCTTCCGATGGCCAAACGCAGCCACATGTCCCTTGAAGACCGCATTGCCATAGCCACC
>CAYGWJ010000270.1:0-20065 GCA_964353405.1 uncultured Anaerolineae bacterium | reverse complement strand
TAGAGCGAATTCCAGTTGCATGTACGGCATGCTCCCGCTGGATTGCCAAATCCAGCGGCGGATTTGGCAATCCGCCGTGAGCAGCCATCCCGTACACTGATCAGGAAACCGCTCTAAGGTGGTCATTGGGTTTGCTTTTGGTATTTCTCGATCAGCGCTTTCGTCTTGCGGATGCCGTCAGCGGGCGAGCCGTCGCCTTCAAACTCGATGGACAGTACGCCTTCGTATCTAGCCGAACGAAGCGCCTGCATCGCCGCGCCGTAATGGATTGTGGTTTCTTCGCCGTTCGCATCAAACGAGTTCGACTTGCAGTGGACATGAATCGCGTGCGGCGCGAGTAGCTTGATACCTTCGTCCGCTTCGCCCGCGGGCAAGTTGCCCAGGTCAAGGCACACGCCGACGTAGGGCGAGTTCAACGCCTGGACGATTTCGACCAGCGCGTTTGGATCGGCGCTCAGACCCAGGTGATTCTCAATCGCCAGCTTGGCGCCTCTTGCCATCGCCGCGGGCAACACCGATCGCAATGTATCCACGACCCGGCCCACAGCATCTGGCTCACCTTCTTTGCCGCCTGTCGTGAGGCGCAACATCGGCGCGCCTAGAAACCGCGCTGCCTCGATGGCCGTCGCGATGTGCGCAAGCTGCGCGCGCCGCGTGTCTGCGTCGGTGATGGTCAGGTCGGTGTCAACAGCCCAGCACACCAACTGCGTTCCCGCGCGCAGACGCGCCCCAGCAAGTTCGTGCAGTGTAGCGTGGCTATAATCCACAGTCGGCGACGCTGGAGGTGTGGTCCGTCGCAGCACACGTTCAAGAATGCCCGGCGGCTTGCGCCAGAGGAACATCTCTAGCAATTCGACGCGCCGAAAGCCCAACGCGGCAACCTCGGCCGGCACATCGCTCTGCCGCAACTTGCCGGCGTAAAGCGGTTCGTGGAATGACCAGGCGGAAACGGCAATCTTCATGGTATGGACTCGACAAATTCCAGGACCAGCCGATTGAGCACCTCCGGCTGATCAATCGGCGTCGCGTGGCCGGAATCAGCGATGATTTCCAGCCGCGCGCCGGGAATGTGCGCAGCTAAAAACTGTTTCGGGTGCATTGGCACTGTCGTGTCGCGGTCGCCCGCAATGACGAGCGCGGGGCAAGTGATTTCGCCGAGGCGACTGCGCACGTCGAAGGCAGCCACGGCGAGCAACATGCGGCGATAGGTTGTTATGTCGTTTGCGGCGATGCGTTCGGCCGCCAGCTTGCGGAGCATTCCCTGCTCCGGCTTGGGGAACATGCGCGCAGCAACAAAATGCGCCTGGGCGGGTAACCCTCTCACTCCCAGCAATGCCAGGCGGGAGACGAGCATCAGCGCATGGCCTGGATTGTCCGGTTCAAGGTGCGCAAAGGTATTGACCAGCGTCAGACTGCGTACACGCTGAGGGGCATCCAGCGCCAATACCAGCGCCACGCATCCGCCGAGCGAAAGCCCCACGACGTGCGCGCGTTCCACGTTCAGTGTATCGAGCAGGCCGAGCACGTCACTCGCCAGGTGTGCCACTCGGACTCGGCCTTGAGGTTTGTCGGTCTGGCCGTGCCCGGACAAGTCCGGCGTGATGACGCGAAACGTTTTCTGCAAGACCGGTACTTGCAGCATCCAATCTTGCCCGCACGAGCCTAGCCCATGCAGGAACAAGATAACAGCGCCGGAGCCAGATGCTTGGTAATGGATTTTCATTTGGTTGATCGTGATTTGTGGCATATCTTCCATCGTCGTCACATCACCTTCAGGCCGGCCCTGCGCGCGCGCCTTGAGCACGTTGATTGCCTCAGACAACTATTTGACTGCGATCAGCACGCCGGCGTTTTTCGACGCACGAAACTCTCCGTGCGCGGCGAGCTCGGCTTGAACCACGTCGCGCAGCGCGGCAATAAACTCGTCCCACGTTCGATTCGGCGGCAGGTCGTCGCGGAACTCGGGTCGCATTGAATGGACATAGGCCAGCACCGGCTCGACGGACGGGAAAACGAACTCGGATTCAAGCCGATGAGCCGTGACATGCCAGCGCCGTTCAAGATGGGCCGTGCCAGTGTCAAGGTCAAAGCGGCGGCTCACGGTTCCCATGCTCGTTTCGTTTGATGCGCCAAGCGCAGACAATGCGCGATTCATCGCAACGCGCAGTTCTTCCATGTAAACATGCGCCAATGTCACAGCCAGCAAAACACCGCCGGGCCGCAAGATTCGATGCATCTCGGCCGCCGCGCGTGGAATATCAGACACGAAGAACATCACATAGCTGGCGATGATGGCGTCGCAAGATTCGTCGGCCAACGGCAACGCTTCGGCATCGGCGTTGAGCAGGCACGCGCCGCCCGGCGCACCCTTGACGCGCAAATCGCGCAACATACCCCAGGCCAAATCGTCCGCGATGATGCGCCCGTGTGGAACCCGCTCGCGCAGCGGCGCAAGGTATTGCCCCGTGCCTGTGCCGATGTCGAGCACGGTCTCGTCGCCGCGCCAGCGGTGCAGGTCGAGCGCCCACGCAGGCAAATCAATAGGTGGAACGCTGTAGCGGCGGTGAGTTTCAATCCGCACGGATAGCGGTTCGTCGTTGGCATATGATTCGTTTACGAGCCGCGTTTTGTCGGGCGCGACAGGTTGAGTTATGGGCGTCACTCTATGGATTGACCTCTTGACGGGCAGTGGCAGTTGGATTGTCATGTTAGCATCGAATCTCTGCTTTGACAACTGACCACAGACCACTGTTCACTGACCACTCTCTTACTTGCAACTTATCACCTCCTGAGGTATCATTGCGCCACTTATAAGAGGAGTTGGAACTGATGAAAGTTTTGTTACTGCGGGATCACGACAAGCTGGGCAAAGCTGGCGACGTCAAAAACGTGGCCGATGGCTATGCCCGCAATTTTCTTCTCCCGCGTGGACTGGCTGTTCTGGCGACGGCCGGCGCGCTCAAGCAGGCCGAGACGATTCGCAAATCCGAAGAAAAGCGGCGGGCCAAGCTGTTCGCCGAGGCGCAGTCTGTAGCCAATCAACTGACTGGCACGACGTTGATCTTTTATGCGCTGGCCAGCGATACGGGCAAGCTGTATGGCTCGATCACCGCAAATGATATTGCCGAAGCGATTCAGCGCGAAAAGGGCATCGAAGTGGACAAGCGCAAGATCGAGCTGCGCGAGCCGCTGCGTAGCCTGGGCACGCACACGGTGTCGGTTCGGCTGGCGGCCGAGTTGCTGCCGTCGTTGACGGTGATTGTTGAGCCTCAGGCTGAAGCTGCGACAGCCGAAGGCGCTCAACCTGCGGCATAAGGGCGGCTTAGTGTTGGATGGCTCAAGCATCCAGCGTCGAGTACAGCCTGTGACCGGCCAAGAGTATCCAGCCATCGGCACGCAGCAAGCCGATGGCTTTTGTGTGTGAGGCGATGGCACAAACCGAACTGGGCGATCAACTGCGCCACGCGCGGGAAAACAGGGGCCTTTCGCTGCAAGAGACCGAAAAGGCAACCGGTATCCGCAAGCGCTTTCTCCAGGCGATGGAGGAAGGCCGCTTTGACGCGTTGCCGGGCCAAATTCAGTTGCGCGGGTTTTTGAGAAATTACGCCAATTACGTCGGCCTGAACGGCGACGAGCTGCTCACATTGTACGAGCGGCAGACACTTGCGGCGCAGACGACTGCTGCGCTTCAATCGGCCTCGCCCGCGCGGCCCGTGGCGGTGCAGCCTGCGCCACCCAAGCTTCAACCTACACCGCACAAGCCTCAACCTACGCCGCCGCCACCTGTCACCCGGGTCGCGCGGCCTGCTCCCCCGACTCATGCGGTGCAGCCTCGACCGATTGTTTCACCAGCATCCAGGTTCATGCCGGCGTCGTCGAGCGCTGTCCGGCCCGACTGGATGTCTCGGCTCCCGCCGTGGCTCACACTCGAGGTGGCGCTCATCGCGGTGGCTGTGATTCTGGCGATTTGCGCAGCGATTCTGTTGGTGTCCATCCTGGCGCCGGGATTGGGCCAATCATCCGCTCCCGCGCCACGGCCAGCCGTGACACGAACGCGTTCCGTTTCACCTCCACCCCCCACGGCCCCGGTGGCCACACCGGTCAGCACGTCTCTGCCCAATATCACCACCAGCGTCAAGCTGACGACGTCCGTTGGCTATGTGCAGGTGGCGCTGGCGGCGACCGAGCACGTCTGGGTGCGCGTAACGACCGATGGACGCACGGCCTTTGAAGGTCTGTTCAATCCGGGCGACGCGCTGAACTGGGAAGCCAAGGAAATGATCATTGTCGAAGCGGGCAACGGCGCGGGCTTGGCCGCCTCGTTCAACGGCAAGCCCGTGGGCGTGCTCGGCCCGCGGGGCCAGGTTGTCGCGCGAGCGTGGACGCCCTCCGGCGAAACCTCCGTCCCACCTAAACCCACCGCATCGCTCCCCACGCCTTCTCCTACTCCCTAGTGGTCAGTGGATAGTGGTCAGTGGTTGGTCGAGCCGGCTCACTCGCCACCCACTAAACACCAGCCACTCATCACCGATCACAGGCAAGCTGGTTGACTGAATGTCTAAAAAGTATTTCCTGTTGTCATTGGGTTGTTCCAAAAATACCGTCGACTCGCAGAGCATGGCGCAGTTGTTGGAAAAAGCGGGTTACGACGCCGTTGACGACGCGCGCAAAGCGTCAGTTCTCATCGTCAACACGTGCGGGTTCATCGGCCCGGCGCGCGAGGAATCCGTTCAGAACTTGCGCGAGCTGGCCGAGTCCAAGAAGCGCACTCAAATCCTCATCGCCGCCGGGTGCCTGTCGCAACTCTGGGGGCAAAAGCTTGTCCAAGAGGTGCCGGGGCTGGATGGCATCATCGGCACGCGGCGCTGGATGGACATTGTCGAGTTTGTCGAGCAGGTGCGTGGACGGTCGACGCTTCGCGCTGAGCCGATGTATCACCTGCCCGGTGATGCGACCGTCGTCGGCTCGGACGAGCACGGCGCCAAGCGCGTGGCCGTGCAGGGCGCATCGGCCTACGTCAAGATTGCCGATGGTTGCCGCCGCCCGTGCGCGTTTTGCGCCATCCCGCGCATCAAAGGCGCCGCCGTCAGCCGACCGCCGGAAATGGTCATTGCCGAAGCGAAAGAGTTGGCGGCGCGCGGCGTGCGCGAACTTGTTCTCATCGCGCAAGACACGACCGATTACGGTCACGACCTCGGCTTGAAGGATGCGCTCCCCACCTTGCTCGAATCCATCTGCAACGCCGCGCCAGAACTGAAATGGGTGCGGCTGATGTACGCTTACCCCGGCGCAGTGAGCGACCGGCTCATCCAGGTGATGGCGACGCGTCCGCAGGTTTTGCATTACGTGGATATCCCTTTACAACACGGCCATCCGCAAGTGCTCAAGCGGATGCGCCGCCCGGCCAACGTGGACTGGGTCTATCGCACGCTGGATAAACTTCGCGCTGCCATGCCCGACCTTGCCATCCGCACAACGTTCATCGTCGGCTATCCAGGCGAAACGGACGCCGAGTTCGACGCGCTGTGTCAATTCGTCGCCGACCTCAAGTTTGATCGGGTCGGCGCATTCACTTACAGCTTTGAGCCAGGGACGCCGTCCGCCGATTTGCCCGATCAGTTGCCAGACGACGTGAAGCGCGAGCGCTACGAGCGCCTGATGGCGCTTCAGCAGCCCATTAGCCTGGGCAAGAACCAATCGCTTGTGGGCAAGACGTTCGACGTGTTGATCGAAGGCCAGGGCGACGGGCTGACGGTCGGGCGCTCCTATCGCGACGCGCCAGAGATTGACGGTCTGGTCGTCATCGAGGGCGACGTGCCGCCCGGAGAGTTTGTTCCCGTGCGCATCACGGGCGCCATGGAATACGACCTGACGGGAACCGTTGACGTTCAATCGCCGAACGTCGTCAAGCGTCAGACGACGCACGAAAAACCATAAGCCATTAACGAGGTCAGCATGTCTGTACCCCTCATCGGCATCACCGGCTGGAGAAGCCGGCCGTTCGGCCCGCTGGCGCGTTACACCTTCAATTTGACCGAGTCCTATGTCCGCGCGGTGCAGGCTGCCGGCGGTCTGCCGGTGGTCATGCCGCCCGTATTGAATAAAGACGAGCTGCGCGAGCTTTTTGCGCGGCTGGATGGCTTGCTGCTTTCCGGCGGCGGCGACATTGACCCGGCGCTGTTCGGACAGCTCAGACATCGCTTCACACAGGGCGTGAGCGACGAGCGCGACCGAATGGAGCTTGTGCTGGCGCGTTGGTCGCTGGCGGAAGACAAACCGGTGCTGGCGATTTGTCGCGGTGTCCAGGTGATGAATGTGGCGGCCGGCGGAACGTTGATACAGGACATCCCATCGCAAATCCCCAGTGCGTTGGTGCACACCTATAGCGATGACACTCCACGCGATTATGTCGCACACACCGTTCGAGTGAACGAGGGCACGCGACTGGCAAGTATTTTGGGCACGAACAAAGTCGCGGTGAACAGTTGGCATCATCAGTCGTGCGACGCGCCAGGCCAGGGTCTGGTTTATACAGCCTGGGCGCCCGATGGGGTGGTAGAAGGAGCCGAGTCTCCCGGACACCGCTTTGCAGTGGCTGTGCAATGGCATCCCGAAGAAATGTTCCACAATCGGGCTGACATGCTGGCCCTGTTCCGCGCGTTAGTGCAAGCTGCGTAAATGATCGGCGTGTTCGATTCCGGCGTGGGCGGGCTTTCGGTCTGGCGCGAGATTGCGGCGCAATTGCCGGACGAGGGCAGTGTCTACTTTGCTGACCAGGGACACATCCCCTACGGCCCTCGCCCCATGCAAGAAATTCGCGCGTTCTCGGAAGCGATCGCGCGGTTCTTGTTGGGTCTGGGCTGTAACATTATCGTCGTGGCGTGCAATACCGCTTCGGCGACGGCATTAACTCACCTGCGCGTCACATTCCCCGGCGTGCCGTTCGTGGGGATGGAACCGGCGGTCAAGCCCGCCGTGCAAACCACACGCACGGGCCATGTCGGCGTGATGGCAACCCCGGCCACATTCCAGGGTGAGCTGTTCGCCAGCGTCGTCGAACGCTTTGCCAATGGTGTGCAACTGGTGAAGCAAGTCTGCCCTGGCCTGGTGGAACAGGTGGAAGCCGGGCGGCTTGACACGCCCGACACCCAAGCGCTGCTGCGCCGGTATCTTGCGCCGATGATGGCGGCGGGCGTGGATACCATCGTTTTGGGTTGTACACACTACCCGTTCCTTGCTCCTGCGATTCAGCGCATCGTCGGGCCGGACGTAAGTGTGATTGACCCTTCGCCCGCTATCGCGCGCCAGGTCGGACGGGTGATGGAGCAGCGCGGGTTGCTTTCGGCCAGCGGCGCAGCGCGGCATGTGTTTTACACGAGTGGAGATGCGGCGGCGTTTGCCGAGACGGCGAGGCAATTGGCCGCTGTGAGCGAACCGGCGGTCCATCTGGCGTGCTGGGAGGGATTGCCCCTGGTAACGCGAGACCTTTGAGGTTTGCCTCAAAGGTCTTTATGCTATGCTTTCCGCGCGGCTGGAAAACGCATCAACAAAGCTTCCCAGCCCGTCATCGCCAGAATTGCTTCCCAGGTGGGCCGGTTGGCCTGCAGCTCCTGGATGACCTCGATGTCGCTCCGTCGCACTCTCAGCCCGATCATGACAAGCGCGATCGCGATGGCGGCTCCAATGATCAAGGCGCTCTGGTTGCCGAGTGTCACTACAACGTAAAGGACCGTCATCAGCGTCAGCGTGCGGCGAACGAGCAGAACGACCTCGCGGCGGGTGGCCTGCGTCAGGCCAGTTCGGCGATAGAACAGTGCCAGATAGGCTGCGGTGTATGTCACCGGCAGTGCGGTAGCAACCGCCACGATTTGCCAGAATTGCAGACGGACCAACGGCGCCACGACAAGAGCCGTCATGAGGGGAACATACAGCACCGCAGCCGCCACTCGCCACGGCATGACGGGCGGCGGGACAGTGAACGGCGCGCCGCAGTTGGCGCAATAGCTTTGCTTGCGAGCTACTTTCCAATGCTGGCACTCGTGGCAAAAGCGCAGGCGGCACGTCTTGCAGATAAAGCGTGTGGCTCGCGCGCTCACCAGCGTTACAGTGCCACAGCGTGGGCAGGTGGCATTCATGGCATAGCTCCTTGTCGGGAATGATACACCCGCATGTTGCTTGCGTCAAAATGGCGCAGGGCGTACAATGCGCGTGGAGGTCTTCGAGTGTCCATTCAAACACTGCCGGCACGATTTCGCTGGTCTTTGGTCACCCGGATGCCGGCACGCTGCCGGTGGACGATTTGTTTACGGCTGCCGAAGCGGTGTTGCGTGGGCCGCAGGCGCGCCCGGCTCTGGCTTACGGCGCAGAGCAAGGCGTACTCGGCCAGCGCTGATCGAGTACCTGCTGAACAAACTCAACCGTGACGAAGCGTTGGGCCTGACGCGCGACAATTTGATGGTGGTTGCGGGTTCAACATCGGCGGTGGATATGATTGCGCGTCTGTATGCCGGGCGCCATGGCGTCGTGCTGGTCGAAGCGCCGACTTATCACGATGCGCTGCAAGTCTTTCGCGATCATGGCGCTGATTTGCGCGGCGTGCCGGTTGACGAGTACGGTCTCATCGTCGGAGCATTGGAAGCGCAACTGGTTGCGCTTGAGCGAGAGGGCAGGTCGCCCCGGTTGCTGTATACTATTCCGAACTTTCAGAATCCGGCCGGGGTAACACTGACCGCCGCGCGGCGTGGAGCGATTAAAAGCTGGCGCGCGAGTAATGTTTTCTGATCGTCGAAGACGATGTGTACCGCGACCTCGTCTTTGAGGGAGATGTGCCGCCGAGTTTGTATGCGCTTGCGAACGGGCGTGGTGTGATAGGCAGTTTCTAAGATTCTCTCGCCGGGCTTAGCGTGGGCTGGCTCATCGCGGAGCCGGAGCACATCGAGCTTTGCATGGACTGTGGCGTGACGCAGATGGGCGGCGGAGCCAGTCCTTTCGCGGCGCATGTCGTGGCCGAGTATTGCCGGGCCGGTCGCCTCGAGCCGCACATTGTGCAACTACGCGAGGTCTATCGCCGGCGATGCGAGGTCTTGCTGCAAGCCCTGGAACGTCATATGCCGCCCGGCGTGACATGGACGCGTCCGCGCGGTGGTTTCTTTGTCTGGCTCACTTTGCCCGAAGGTGTGCGGAGCGGGCCGTTGCGGCAAGCCGCTCGCGCACACGGCGTGCTGTTGGTGCCGGGCACTGGCTTTTTCGCCAACGGCGGCGGTGAGCGAAACCTGCGCCTTGCCTTTAGCTTTGTCCCGCCGGATGAGATCGAACGCGCCGTAGTGATTCTGGCTCGGGCGATGCGCGAGATAATGACCACGGACTGCTGACCACTGGCGTCCGAAGCGAGTGGCTAGGAGCCTGTCGGAGTGGCGTAGTTTAGCCCCTCGTGGACGTTGTGGTGACGGGCACAAAGCCCTATGCTACGAGGTTCTCCGACAGGCTGCTAGGGCGCGCTGTTTGTAGCCAGCCGTCCATAGCGAAAGGTTTATCGTGATGGAAAATGAAACGACAGTTGTTCCTGTGACAGAGATTCAAAACACTCCGCCCCGGTTGATGCGGCGACCCGAATGGATCAAGGTTCGTGCGCCGACGGGCGAGACATACGATTGGCTCAAAGGGCTGATGCGCAGCAAGGAACTGCACACGGTCTGCGAAGAAGCGCACTGCCCCAACATCGGCGAATGTTGGGGGCGCGGCACGGCGACGTTCCTCATCATGGGCGATGTGTGCACGCGTTCGTGCAAGTTCTGTGATGTCAAGACGGGCCGGCCTTTGCCACTCGATTGGGAAGAGCCGGTGCGCGTGGCCAAGGCCGTCCACGCCATGAACTTGCGCCATGCTGTCATCACCTCGGTCAACCGCGACGAGCGCAAGGATGGCGGCGCGCCGATCTTTGCCATGGTCATTCGCCGCATCCGCGAATTTCAGCCGGGCTGCACCGTTGAAGTGCTCACGCCCGATTTCAAGGGCAACCTCGATGCGCTCAAGATGGTGATTGACGAGCGGCCCGACATTTACGATCACAACGTCGAGACGGTGGCGCGGCTGTTCAAGCAGATTCAGCCGCAGGATCGCTACGAGTATGCCATGACGACGCTCTCCAACGCCAAAAAACTCTGCCCGAAGCAGATCACCAAATCGGGCCTCATGGTGGGACTGGGCGAGACGTTCGACGAGGTCGTGGAGACGATGCTCGACCTGCGCGCGGTTGGCGTGGACATTCTCACCGTCGGGCAATACCTTCAGCCGACCAAACAGCACGCGCCAATCTTGCGCTACTATACCCCGCAAGAGTTTGCCGAGCTCAAACGGCTCGGCGTGGAGATGGGTTTCCGGTGGGTCGAGTCTGCGCCGCTGGTGCGCAGCAGTTACAACGCCGAGCGGCAGGCGAGGGAGCTGCAAGTGGGGTGAAGCAACGGCTGGGGCGTTCAGTTGAACGTCCCGGTAGATTGACCTGTTCTCTCGATTTTACTTTTTCTTGGGATGCTTGAGTTTGTCTCCGATGTCCGATGGCCAGTCTATGATGGGCTTGCGCTTGGCCTCGCCCTCGACCATCTTTTGCACCGCGGCCCGGATTTCCACCGGGTCAAAGTCCCGCGTCTCGGCAGCTAGCTTTTCCACAGCGACGCGCTCTTCTTCAGTCAGCTCGTGGCCGGTGTCTTTGGATAGCTCGGCAATCGCCAGCAACAACGCACGCTGACCCTCGTCCAGCTTGTCCACGTGTTCCAACAGCCAACGTGCCTTGCCGGGGGAAAACAAAGTCTCTTTCCTAGTCAACGTCGGCTCCTTTCTGGACAGCGTGATAGGCGTGAACAACTCAAGTATACTTCGAACTCATCCAAAACGGAAACGGGCGGCTCACGGCTCTACCTGGACCATACCGAGCGTGACCGTATTGTCTTGCGTTGGCTCGCTTGACGATTCGACTTTTAGACGTTGAAACGAAGGAATGCTGTACGCGCCCACGCGCACTGTATAATCACCGTTTGGCACGTCCTGAGGCACAGTCAGACTATACTTTTCTCGAATGACTTCGTTCGGCCGCCAAACGAACGTGCGATAGAACCCGCGACCCAATTCGTGATCATCCTGCGCTGCCAGTTTTCCGCCCGGGCCGACCAAGTGAACAAAGCCAGTATAGGCTTCAGTCGGCGCTTTGGCTTGCCAATGAACGTTGACCGTCAACGGGCCGCCGTGCCGCAGGCGACGCGGCTCGATCCTGTGGCCAATCACGAAAAGTTGAGTGCCCGCGCCCCGTGGGTCGAAAAAAGTGATTTGCACTGGTTGCACACGCGGCGCAGCAGCAGCGTCGGCAAAGACAAACGGCGGCTTACGTACCCGACTCGCATCGGCAATGGTATAGACGCCGTAACCATATCGCTCGGCCACGGCGCGTATGGCCGGACCGTCCCAGGCCGCCAGGTCGGCTTGAGTTCTCGCGCGGTCCAGGTCGCCATTATCCAGCACCAGTATGATGCGCCCGGATTCCTGCCCGGTGGCCAGGCGCTCGAAAATCTGCCCGAGCGGTAAGGCATCATAGGGCACACCGCTGGTGGATAGCAGATATACGGTAGGATTGTACACACTTGGGTTCCCAAACGAGATAAAGCTGATCAGCCCATCGTTGACCATCACCTTTTCCCCACGCCATTGTCGCATGAACTCGTCTCGAAAAGCAAAAGCAAGCGCATTATTTGGGCCCCGTGTCGTGGCATTGTCATAGTAGCGGAAAAGCGACATCAACATCAGGAAGCTGAGACCGACCAGCGAGATGACCGCCACACCGCACGCCAGCCTGTTGAGCGTGCGATGGGCATGGCGCGCCTGGATACGCGAGAATATTCCTGCTGCCAGCGTCGCCATGGCCACAAACACCAGCGGCATCAACTGGCTAGTGTAGCGCGCTCTACCCAGGCTTCCATAATAGTTGCTCAACCATGGCATGGCAAGTATCTGTGCGCCTATGGCCAGCGCTGGCAGCGTCATACGCTCATCCTCCGGGCCGATTCGTGTCCGTGCGGCATATACCAACCCGGCTACTGACCAGATAGCCATTGCAAACGCTGTGCCGACCTGCGCCGGCAAGGATTCCGATCTCTCCAACACCCCGCCCACCTGCCAGAACAGTTGCATGAACAAGCGGCCAAGGTTCTGTAAATACGAGGTCAGCGAAGGGTCAGGCTGCCAGATATAGGTGCGGGATTGGGCAAGCTCACGAATGCCCGCCAGTGGGACTTCTATTGTGTTGTAAACAATGACCGGCGAGTATATCAGCAGACAGGCAGCGCCGGCGAGATACGGCCAGGGCGAGCGCAGGCTCACAATCCGACTGCGGCGAGTTACTAACCACAGAAACACGCCCGGCAGTACAAGTGCCGGGATGGGATTGACTTGCAATGCCAGCCCCAGCAAGAGCCCAGCCAAGACGAGCATCCACCCTGATTGGCGTCGCACTGCCAGAACCAGCGCCACGAGGAAAGCTGTCACGAATAACGGAATTGCGTACGAGGTGCTGGCCATATGGCTGTTGACGGCAATGTGATGCGGGTTGATTGCCATGAGCAGACCGGCCAGCGCAGCCCAAGGCCGGCTCAGGCCCAAAGCGCGCCCAAGCCAGAACGTCAGCCCGACCGTGAGTGCTCCCATGATCAGCATAAGGATACGCGGGCCGATAGGCGTGACTCCGAAAAAGCGCAGAAACCCCGCGGCAAGATAGGAAAAAAACGCTCCAGTATACGCATCCACGCCGACCAAGGGCAGGAATTTGCCGGGTCTGATGCCCAAAGCGTATACAGTCTCCATGACCTCGTCGTCAAAAACCGGGACGAGCGCCAGATACGGCGTGCGCAACAGTGCTCCCAGCAATGTGAGCGTGCCTGCCATCACCCAATCCCAACAAGAAGAATTTCGCATTGGCTTTACTCCTGCCGCCTGCAGTGAGTTCGATATGTGCTCATTGCCCAATGTGAAGCGTATCCAGCGTAACCAAGTTGTCTTGTGCCGGGACGCTAGACGACACCACCGCCAATCGCTCAAGTGAGGGGAAGCTGTACGCGCCCACGCGCAGCGCGTAATCCCCGGCCGGCGCGTCCCGGGGCACAGAGAGGGTGTACCTTTCCCGAATCACCTCGTTCGGCTGCCAAACGAACGTGCGATATAACCCACGGCCCAACTCGTGATCGTCCTGCGCGATCAATCGTCCATCCGGGCCGACGAGGTGCAAGAAGCCTGTGTAGGCTTCTGACATGGCCGTCCGGGCTTGCCAGTGAAGATTAATGACCAGCGTGCTGCCCGGCACGAATTTGTCCGGCCTCAAGTCATACCCGACGAGTTCAAGCTGGTCGGCAAAATTGGCTTGCACGGCGCGCACGGTCGGCGCAGCGGCGGCGTTTGCAAAAACAAAAGAAGGCTTGCGCACCTTTTGCGCGTCGGCGATGGTATACATACTGCTGCCCAGCCTCTTGTTGGCAGCCTCGATGGCGGGCGATGTCCAGGGGATGAGATCGGCCTGCGCCTGAAAGCGCGGCGCGTTATCGTTGCTCACAATGACAATCACACGCCCCGCCTCTTGCCCGGTGGCCAGCCGTTCCAGGATGCGCCCGGCGGGCATGAAATCGGAAGGCACGCCGCTCACGGCCAACAAGTAGGCCAACGGCTTGTACTCGTTGGGGTCTACATCGGTGAGAAAGCCGATCAGCGCATCGTCCAGCAGGACACGCTCGCCGTGCCACAGACGGGCAAACTCGTCGGCAAACGCCAGATAAGGCGCGTTGGTTTGGCCTTTGGCAACAGAGTGATCATAGTATTGAAACAACAAAACAAGTGGCGAAAGAGCAAGGGCTGACAGGGCGACCCCAGTGACCCAGGCGATGGCTCGCCTGGATTCCGGGCGGTGTATTCGCCCGGCAGCCCAAGCCCACACCTCAGCCGCTAGCGCGCTCATCGCCAGCAACACCGGGGGAGTCAACTGGTTGGTCAAGTGGGTTGCGGAGATGAGGTTATAATAGTTGCTCCACCAGGGTATCAAGAGCAGGTGTAAGCCGACAGCCAGTGTCAGCAAGCTGAAACCCTTGCGTGACGCCAAAGCGTATACCAGCCCGGCCATGGCCCATGCGCTGAACACGAGCGGCATGCCCATGAGCGACCGCACATCTTCGTTACCCTCCAGCACGCCGCCAATCTGACGAAACAGTTGAAGCATCATTCGCGCCAGGTTTTGCGCATAGGTGGCAAGGGATGGATTTGTCTGCCAGAGGTAATCGCGCCGAGTTTGCGCTATCTCTACGCCCGATAACCCGGTCTGCAAGTTGTGCACGATCACAGGCGCATAGACCAGGACCGCCACCAGTGCCGCCAGATACGGCCAGCGTGTCCGCAGCCCGATGGCGGCTTTGCGCTGAGCCAGGAACCAGACGGCAGCTCCGGGCAGCATCAGCACCGTCAAAGGACTGGCCTGCAGCGCCAGTCCCAGCAACGCGCCGGCCGCCACCAGCCAGGCGCCCGACTCGCGCTTGGCCGCCAGCACCAGCGCCGCAAGCAATGCGGTCGTAAAGAGCGGAAGAACAAGCGTGGCGCCAGCATAGTGGCTGGCGACGAGGATGTGGTGCGGATTAGCTGCCAGGAGCAGCCCGGCCAGGGCTGCCCAGGGCTGTTTCAATCCCAGCTCACGCGCGAGCAGATACGTCAGCCCAACCGTCAGCGCACCCATGACCATCACGACGATGCGCGGCGCAACCGGCGTAGCGCCCAGAACACGCAAGATCACGGCGATGAGGTATGGAAAGAACGGCCCGGAATAAGGATCAACGCCGACCAGCGGCATATACTCGCCGGGGCGAATGCTCATCGCCTGAACCGTCTGCATCACTTCATCGCCAAAGGTAGGGATCAGCGCCAGGTACGGCACGCGCAACAAGTCGCCTATCACTGTAAGAGTAACAGCGATCATCCCATCCCCACGAAGCCAATGCCTCATCTACCCCTCCTGTGTCGTCCACGCTGCGCCCGATCGGCACTCATGGCCCGACGTGAACTATGCCCAGCGTCACGGTGTTATCCTGCGCTGGCATGTTCGATGATAGCACCGCCAAACGTTCCAGCGATGGAAAGCTATATACACCCACGCGCAAAGTGTACTCACCGGCCGATATCTCTTTCGGCAAGGCCAGCGTGTATTTTTCTCGGACCACTTCGCCGGGCTGCCAATACAGGGTACGATAGAACCCCCGGCCTAACTCGTGATCATCCTGCGCGATCAATCGTCCATCCGGTCCATCCAGATGCACAAAGCCTGTGTAGGCTTCTGGCATGGCGGCCAATGCCAGCCAGTGGACGTTGACGATCAATTCGTCGCCAGCCGCCGGTTTTGCCGGCTTGATCTCATATCCAATGACGCCCAGCCGGTTTGCCAAGTCAGCTTGCACCGCGTGCATGGTCGGACCGAGTGTGGTATCGGTAAACACGAACGTCGGCTTGCGCACCTCTTGCGCATCGGCGATGGTGTACGCGCCATAGCCCATCTGGCGCGCGGCCTGCATCCCGGGCGAGTCCCACGCGATCAAATCGGTTTGGGTCTGAACGCGAGCCAGGTCGTCTTTGTCTAACATGAGTATGACGCGGCCCTTTTCCTGCCCGGTCGCCAACCGTTCCATGATGCGGCCCAGCGGCATGGCATCATACGGGATTCGATTCGTCGCCAAAAAGAATTCGGTGGGATTGAACCGGCCAAGCGAGTCGCTGACCAGAATCTTTTCGCCGCGCCACTGGCGAATGAAATCTTGTGCAAAGGCGAAATGCGGCGCGTTGCTCCGTCCAGCGGCCGTCTCGTGCGCGTAATAGCGAAAGAGCGCGACGAGAGGCCACAGGCTGACCGCTATAAGCAAAACGCCCGCCAGCCAGGCTGTCGGCTTGGCCATCGAGGAACCCGATAGCCGGTCACGCACAAATGCCCACGCCTCCCTTGCCAGAACGGCCATCGTCACCAGGATCAATGGCGTCAAATGATTGGTAAAGCGAGTCTCGATGGTCATGCCATAATAGTTGCTCAGCCACGGCATAACGAGAACCTGGGAAGCGACGGCCCACACCGGCAAGCTCGGACCCCGGCGCGCTGCAACCACCAGCCCGGTCATGGCCCATGCGCTGAAAAGGATGGGCATGCCGGCCAGGTCTCCCAGGGATTCGTCACCTTCCAACACACCGCTCACCTGTCGGCATAGCTGCAATACCAACCGCCCCAAATTCTCGGCAAAGGTTGTCAAGGATAGATTGGGTTGCCAGACGTATGTCTGTCCTGCGCCAATATGCACACTCAACAACTCGTTCTGAACGTTATAGAGGATCACGGGCGCATAAGTGGCCAGGCAGGCGATTGCTGCCAGGTAAGGCCAACGCGTGCGCGGGCCGATGGACATCTTGCGCTGCATCAAGAACCACACTGCCACACCCGGCAATACAAGGGCTATCACAGGATTGGCTTGTCCAGCCAATCCCAGGAGAGCGCCGGCCACCACCAGCCACGGTCCAGACTCCCGCTTGATGGACACGGCCAGCGCCGCCAGGAATGCGGTACTGAATAATCCAAGTGTGACCGTACTGGCAGCATGATGGCTGTTGACGAGGATGTGATGCGGGTTAGCCGCCAGCATTAGTCCGACGAGTGCGGCCCACACACGACTCAGCCCCAACGCACGCGCCAGCAAGTAGGCAAGCCCCACCGTCAACGCGCCCATGATCATCACGACGATTCGCGGTGTCACTGGCGTAGAGCCAAAAACTCTTAGCCCAGCGGCGAGGATATACGTAAATAGCGGGCCTGAATAGGCGTCAGCGCCTGCCAGGGGCAGAGGTTCGCCGGGCTGGATTTGCAGCGCATAGATGGTTTGTAGTACCTCGTCGCTAAAAACAGGGATCTGCGCCAGGTACGGCACGCGCGTCACCACGCCGCCTAGTGTGAGCGCAACTGCAATCAAGATATCCAAGGTAGGGGCGGGGTCTCCCCGCCCGAGTCTGGTTCGATGCTTTGCCTGCAATTTGCTTCTATCCGCTGCGTGCTTACGGTCCCACATGGATCGTGCCGAGTGTAACTGCATTATCTTGTGCTGGCACACTGGACGAGCGCACGACCAGCCGTTCAAATGACGGGAAGCGATATGCGCCGGCGCGCAATACGTATTCACCGGCAGGCGCATTCTTTGGCAGCGCGAGCGTGTACTTTTCTCGAATCACTTCATCGAGCTGCCAGAATATCGTACGATAGAATCCTCGGCCCAACTCGTGATCATCCTGCGCAATCAATCGGCCGTCCGGTCCAACCAGATGCAGAAAACCAGTGTACGCTTCAGGCGTGGCGGCCAATGTCTGCCAGTGGACATTGACGACAAACTCTGTGCCGGGCATCGGTCGGTCGGGCCTGACATCGTATCCAATCATGCTGAGTTGACTGCTTGCGCCCGGCGAGTCAGAAAAGTTGACCTGCAATGGGCGGACGGCGGGCGCGGCGGCAGCACTGGCAAAGACGAAGGTCGGCTTGCGCACCTGCCGCGCATCGGCAATGGTGTAAACCCCATACCCGACCTTGCTCGCGTTAATATCCCAGGCAATCAGATCGGCCTGTGTTCCGGCGCGTGGCACGTCATCGTCGTACACGATGAGCTGAACGCTTCCGCTGGCCTGCCCGGTCGTCAGCCATTCCATCATGCGCCCCAGAGGCATCAGGTCGTACGGCACACGATTGATGGCGAGGAAATACTCGACCGTCTTGCCAGCGCTTGAATCGTCAAGCAAAATATTGCCGCCTCTCCACTGCCGCATGAAACCGTCAAAGAAAGCCAGAGCCGGAGCGTTGGTCTCACCTCGCGCAACAGCGTGATCATAGTAGCGAAACAGTAACGTGATCGGCCACAGGCTGAGCACGACAAACAATGTTCCGATGATGACGGCCATCGGTTTCAGCCGGCTTGCACTTATACCCCGAAGCTCGAGCTTTGGGCTGTATTTCCATACTCTCTCAGCCGCTGCGCCCATCGCCACCAAGATCAGCGGCGTCAATTGGTTGGTGAAGCGAGTGGTGCCTGTCAGGCCATAGTGATTGCTCAACCACGGCATGATGAACAAGTGCGAGGCAACCGCCAACAGCGGCAGAGTGACCGCCCGCCGCGCGGCAACGATCAGCCCGACGATGGCCCACACACTCAACACGAGCGGCAGGCCGGTCAGGCTCGTGAGCGATTCGTCGCCTTCCAATACGCCACTCACCTGGCGGCACAATTGAAGCGCCAGCCGAGAAAGGTTTTGGAGAAAGGCCCGCGGCGACGGATTGAGCTGCCAGAGATACGAACGGCCCGTGCTTGCTTCGGTGATGCCGGCCAGATTTGTTTGTATGTTGTGGGCAATCACAGGTGCATAAACTACCAGGAAGGCGACGATTGCCAGATACGGCCAGGGCGTGCGCAGACCGACGACTCGCCTGCGTTGCGTCAAGAACCATACGACGATGCCCGGCAAGATGAGCACCAGGATCGGGTTCGCTTGCAACGCGAGTCCCAGCAACGCCCCCGAGAAAACCAGCCATATGCCAGACTCGCGCCTGACCGCCCACACGAACGCCAGCAGAAAAGCGGTGCTAAAAAATGGCAGCGCATAAGTCGCCCCAGCATAGTGGCTGGCGATGAGAATCTGATGGGGGTTCGCGGCCATCAGCAATCCGGCGAGCGACGCCCACGGACGACCCAGTCCCAACGCACGCGCGAGGAGATACGTCAGCCCCACTGTCAGCGCGCCCAGCACCATGACGACCACGCGCGGCATGATGGGCGTCGAGCCGAACACTCGCAGACACACCGCCAGCAGGTATGAAAAGAACGGGCCGGTGTAAGGGTCATCGCCCACCAGCGGTAGAAAATCGCCGGGGCGGATGCTCAGCGCGTACACGGTTTGAAATACCTCATCTTCAAAGACCGGGATGAGCGCCAGGTATGGCAAGCGCGTGAGCACACCCGCGAGAGAAAGCGCACCCGCGATTAAAAGATCAGAGTGGATAGTTCGTTTCATAGTTCAGTTATTCAAGGCTCGAACGCGAAATAGTCATACGCCGCCCCCAGCGGGCGCTTGTCTTCCACTTGGCCGTCGGTTCGTTCAAAAGCCGATTCGAGGCGCGCGTGAGTCAGTTCGATAAGCCAAGGGCCTTGAACGCGCAACGCCTCGGCAGGAATGTCAAATTCGTATTCGGCCCAATCGTCTGTCAGCTTCGCCGCGCCGGCCGTTTGACCATTAACCGACACCGTCACGGTTTGTTCGGCTGGATAGGCCACCGCTCGGAACCGGAGGCGATGGCTGTCGGGCGGCGGCACGAGTCGCAAGGTAGAAGTGGCAATCTCTCCCGCCCAGCGCCCCGGCTGCCCGCCGATGTCTTCGACATCATACCAACCCGGGCCGACGTAGCGGGCGCTGGCTGCCTCCCCCAACACCAAACGATTCTTGCCACCTGGCAGCGCACCCATTTCGGGCCGGGGACATTCACCCCAGGTGTTGATGCGTCGGTAGGCCAGCAGGCTGCCTTCTTCGTCCACCAGACACAGCATGGGCTGAGCGTTGAGAAACTCGACGATAGCGCGAGCGCGCTCCGGCTGCAGGCGGTCGAGGTGGACGAGGACGTAGCGCATGTCCCAGCGCTGTAGTTTGTCGGCCAGCTCGTTGCCGGCAACATTCAGCGGCGGCATATCGTACTCGCCGGTCAATCCTCGCAGTACCGGCGACCGCTCGAACCGGCTCAGGCCATCGCTGGGGACACGGGACACAATGCCGTTGATAAGCTGCTTGTGATGAATGTAGGCATAGAATTGCAAGTCAGGCGAGTCGCCAAACTCGCCAAAGCCCGAGGCGGGCCCAACCGGCACTTCGAGCAAGGCGTACTCGGCCGGGTCGCGCCCGATTTCGTGATAGATTCGATAGTCGGGCAGAAAAGTCACCGGGATAGAGTCCAACATGCCGCTGTTGAACACCAGCCCGATCGTCGCCGCGC
>CAYGWJ010000269.1:0-16905 GCA_964353405.1 uncultured Anaerolineae bacterium | reverse complement strand
TCCAAGCAAAAGCGACATCCGGACCGCAGGTGTGACAAAATCTCGGCCGGCACAAGGCAAAAACACCCTGCAAACCGACTATTTTGCCGGAGATTTTGTCACTGGCGACGCTCCAATGTCAACTTTGCCGGTACTCTGATTATAAACCATGACGTGACGTTAATGTCAAGGGGGAATAAACTGGGGATTGTCGGAAAAGCGCAATTGGCGTAGAATATGCTTCTATTCTGACTGTGGCAAGAGGTTGAAAGAGTGATTGGGGAAACAATGGATAATTTGCCAATAGGGTTCGAGAGTAATGTCCAAAAGTTACAGGCACAATTAGGCGATGTGTTGAGTGTGCAGGAGGTAAAGATATTGGAGGCGCCGGATCGCGTCGTGTCGTTCAGCGGGCAGCTCTTGCGCGACGCCGAAAGCGCCTACGGAGCATTGCGCGAGCGGTTCCGGGCCTTGGGCTACACGCCGCTCTTGCAGCGGCAGGGCGATGACCAAGTTGTCATCGCACAGCAGGGCATCATCGTAGCGCGCCCCTCGCGCGTGTGGATCAACCTGGTGCTATTCGCCGCCACGGTGCTGGCGACGTTGCTGACGGGCGCCATCAACGAAGTGGGACAACACGTCCCGGGGAACATGCTCCTGCCCGCGCTGTTGCAGCAGCCGATTTTGCTCCTGACCGGTCTGCCATTTTCGCTCACGCTAATGTCCATCCTGCTGGCGCACGAGATGGGCCACTATATCGTGGGGCGGCGTTACAACGCGCCCGTGTCGCTGCCGTATTTCATCCCGATGCCCTTGTTTGGTCTGTTCGGCACGATGGGCGCTGTCATCGTCCAGCGCGCGCCGTTTGAAGACCGCCGCTCGCTGTTCGACATTGGCATAGCCGGGCCGCTGGCCGGACTGGTCGTTGCGCTTCCGCTGCTCGTCTATGGACTGGCGACGTCCAAGGTCGGGCCGATTCCGCCGGGAAGTTTGATGGAAGGCAACTCGATCCTCTACCTGGCCATCAAGTATTTGATCTTTGGCAAAATTCTGCCGGGCCATGGGCTGGATGTTTCACTCAACCCAGTGGCATGGGCGGCGTGGGGCGGGCTGCTCGTCACATCGCTCAACCTGTTGCCGATCGGTCAGCTCGACGGTGGACACACTCTGTACGCGCTCTTGGGCAAGCGCGCCTGGCCTGTCGCCATCGGAGTGGTTCTGCTGCTATTGGCCATGGGCTTTGTCTGGCAGGGCTGGTTCTTGTGGGCGATACTTGTCCTGGTCTTTGGCGTGCGCCATCCAGCCCCACTGAACGACCTGTCGCCCATGGGCCTCAAGCGCATGCTCGTCGGTATCGGCGTGCTAGTGTTGTTCGTGCTGACGTTCACGCCCATCCCATTCAGCGGGGTCTGAGTGTTCAATTGCAATCCGCCAGGAAACTGGTATAATCCGCGCCGCAAAAACAAATGACCACGTTCATTCCCCGCAGGAGTCGCAAGTGATTCAACGCGCCACGCAAACACCCGAGTATTGGGGGAGTGCTTTTTCGATTGTTGAAGAAGACATCGAGCACCTACTCAATTTGTTTATTGAAGACGAGTTGCCTCGCACCGACGGCGAGTTGGCGCTGGGCGTCGTCCGCCGCCGCTGTCAGCGTGAAGAGTCCGCGGTCAGCCGCGAGCTGGCCAAGGGAGCACTGTACCAGCCCAAAAATGTTTACAAAGCCGGGCAGCGGCTGGTGTTCCCCGCGCTCGACTATGCCGTGGGCAACATCGTCGCCGTGCGCGACGGGCGCAATCCCGAGTATGGCCTGTTCCAGGTCATTCGTGTGCAGTTCGACGGCCAGCCCGAGCGAGAGTTCGCGGCCAGCTTTCCTTACCCGCACCGCCTGAACGAGCAATCTGCCGGGACGCTGCCCGAAACCGGCAGCTCGATGCTACACTCGCCCGAAGACCTGTATCAAATGTACGGCGACAGCGTCTGCGAAAAACTTGTCGTCGCGCTCGATCAACGCCCGGAATTTGTCCACCTGTTCGGAAAATGGTTCCCAGCCGGACTGGTTGCCGACGTGAACGTGGGCCACTTGAACCTGGCCGAGGCTGTGCTGGATGTGGCCGGAGGCGGGCCGCTGCCCACGGAGACCTTGTTGCGCGACGTGGGCCTGCCACGCGAGATTAACAAGCGCCTCCAGGAATTCTCGCTCAACTATGCGCTTTACAAAGACGAGCGCTTTGATGAAGTCGGGCCGACCGGTGAGGTGCTGTGGTTCCTGCGCCGCTTGGAGCCACCAGAGGTCTTGTGGCCGCCGCGCCGCCTGATGTACGAGCCAATTTCGTATCGGCGCGACTTGCTGGACCAGACGCTGGTCCGCATCGAGCGCGAGCTGGACGACGAGCTGTCTGCGGTGTCCCCGCCCGAGGAGCTGCCCGACGAAGTCACCTTTGCGCTCACCTTCCCGCACCGGCGCGTGGGAACCGTGCCACTTTCGCCTACCATCGCCACACTTTTCCCCACCGGACGGACGCGCCGCATCCGCTTTACGTTCGAAGACGCGCGCAGCGGCAAGCGCTGGCCCGGTTGGGTAGTTCGCGAGCACAACTATGCCTTCGGTCTCGACACGTGGTACGAGGCCAACGATGTGCCCGTGGGCGGCTGGGTGCAACTGGGCCGTTCCGACGAGCCGGGCGTGGTGATGGTTGACCTGGAAAGTCGCCGCCCCAAGCGCGAGTGGGTTCGCATGGCCTCAGCCCGAGACGGCAAGCTCGTCTTTGAGATGTTCAAGCGGCAGATGATGTGCGAGTACGACGAGTTGATGGTCGCCGCGGTGGACGATACAGTCGGCGTGGATAATGTGTGGGTGCGCGTCGAAGAACAGCGCCGCCCGCTGGCCGACCTGATTCAAGACATCTTTCCGCAACTGGCGCGGCTCAGCCCGCAAGGCACGGTTCACTCCAAGACACTCTACAGCGCCATCAATATCCTGCGGCGCATCCCGCCGGGGCCGCTGTTCGCAGAACTGGTGGCGCATCCATTCTTTAGGTCCGTTGGCGACGGTTACTGGGTCGTCCGCGAGTAACGGCGAGCAAGCCATACCAGAAGGAGAAACCTGTGGAAGACTTGACCGAGCATTTCGTGGAATTGATTCGCCGCGCGTCCACGGATCTCCCCGCTGATGTCGAAAGGCGGCTGAAGGAGGCGCGCGAGCGCGAGACACCCGGCTCGGCTGCGCAAGGCGCGTTCGATACCATCCTGGAAAACATTAACATGTCACGCGGCACATCGCGGCCTATCTGCCAGGACACCGGCACGCCCATTTTCTACGTCTGGTATCCCGAAGGCTGGGGCCAGCGCAAGCTGCGCGAGCAGATCAGGCGGGCCGTGCAAATCGCCACCGAGAAATCGTACCTGCGCCCCAATGCGGTCGAAGCCATCTCGGGCAGGAACTCGGGCGACAACACCGGCGTGGATTTTCCCACGATTCACTTTGAAGAGTGGGAGCACAACTATGTCAAGGTCGGGCTGATGCTCAAGGGCGGTGGCTGCGAAAACGTCGGAAGGCAATACAGCCTTCCCTCGTCAGAATTTCCCGCCAGCCGCGACATGAAGGGCGTGCGCAAGGCCGTGCTTGACGCCGTATATCAAGCGCAAGGTGAAGGCTGCGCGCCGGGGGTGCTGGGCGTTGCCATCGGCGGCGACCGGGCCACATCCGTCATCAAGGCCAAGGAACAATTCTTCCGCCCCTTGGAAGACAACAACGCTGATCCCGAGCTGGACAAGGCGGAAAAGCAGCTTTACGACGAAGCCAATCAACTTGGCATCGGGCCGATGGGCTTTGGCGGTAAAACGACGGTGATCGGCGTCAAGATGGCGCAGATGCACCGATTGCCTGCGTCGTTTTTTGTGTCCGTCAGCTACATGTGTTGGGCCGACCGCCGCAAGGTGATGAGCTATTACCCTGCCGACCAGCGAGTGGTTATCGAGTAGGGGCCATCGCGTGTGATGGCCATGGGCGAACACGCAGGTTCGCCCTCATCAGGAGGAAGCCATGCCAACTAAACTCACCATTCCCATCGGCGAAGCCGACATCCGCGCGCTGCGCGTCGGAGACTCGGTGCTACTCGACGGCGTGATGGTCACCGGGCGTGACGCCGCGCACAAGTGGATGGTAGAAAAGTTTATCAAATCCGTTGTGCCGGCGACAGACGCCGACCAGGAGGTCTACCAGGCACTCAGGTCACTCCTGGCCGGTGGAGCGATCTATCACTGCGGGCCCGTGGTCAAGAAACTGCCGGATGGTAACTGGGCGTTCGTCGCCGCCGGACCGACGACGAGCATCCGCGAAGAGCCGTACCAGGCCGACGTGATCAGTCACTTTGGACTGCGCGCCGTGATCGGCAAAGGCGGCATGGCGGCCAAGACGTTGGAAGGCTGCCAGAAATATGGCGCGGTGTACCTGCACGCCATCGGCGGCGCGGCCACGCTCATCGGCGAGCGCGTGAAACAAGTGCTGACCGTCTACAAGAAGGACGAGTTCGGAGCGCCGGAGGCGTTCTGGGTGATTCGCGTTCAGGACTTTCCGGCGGTCGTCACGATGGATGCGCACGGCAAGAGCCTACACGCCGAGATCAAGGCCAACTCGCAGGCCAGATTGGCAGAACTGAACGCAAGGTAGGGTAACAAATCAGGCCAAGAACCTGCCAGCCCCCGGCTTTTCCACGAGGCCGGGGGATTGTTATGTCCGTTCACTTTTTCATGTGGCAGGTTGTGCTGCTGCGATCTCAGGCGCCGGCGCGCCTGCCAAGTCGTCCAGTGCAATCGCGGAGATGACAGCCAGGAGTGAAAGCAAATCCACGTCAGCTTCGGCAAAGTTCTGGCCGCCCGACTTGTTAAGCACCTCGATCACGCCCAATACTCTGTCACGCGCAATCAGCGGCACGCACACCAGGTTGCGCGTCTCAAACTTGAAGGATCGGTCCACCCGGGGCGAAAAACGCGGATCACCGCGCACGTTGTTGGCGATGACCGGCTCACGGTGCTCTGCCACCCACCCGGCAATGCCCTCGTTGCCCGCGATGCGATACCCCGGCAACGTTTCGTGCACACTGCCCTGCACCAAAACAAAGACCAACTCGTTTGTGTCGTCGTCTGTCAGCAAGAGTGCGCCATCGTGCGCGTCCAGCACGGTTAGCGCGTAATACAGTGTCCTGTCCAGCAGCGTCATGATGTCTTTTTCGGACAGCAGATGCCGGGCCGCGCGGTGGAGTGACTGAAGATTGCTCACATAGTCACGCAGGCGTAAGACTTCTTCCTTGAGTCGAGTATTCTCTTGTTGAAGTGTTCGCAGGAATTGTACGTCCATTAGCTACCTCGTCTCCACGGTGAACTGGCGCGCGAATTCGACCGGTGTAAGTATATCACTGTCTGTCTGTGGGGAAAAGTCAAGACCTTGATGGTCTGGGACCTTTACGGTCCAGTGCCGCTACTTGACGGAAGGTGAGACCAAGTGTTTGCCAAAAGGGGGCACACGTGTTAAAATCACTCACGATCTAGGTTGGCAAATGGCGGCGCAGTGCTGGGCCGCCATTTTAGTACTCCTGAGAAATGAGAGCGGGTACTTTTTCATCCCCGCTCAAGGAGAGCAAATCCCCATGAGTCAAAATCTCTCCCTCAGAACCGCCGGGGGCCGTGGTAACGTTCTGGTCATCGGCCTGATCGCCACCATTGCTGTGTTGGTGATCATCGGCCTCATCCTGCCGCCGATTTCGCTGCTGTCTCGTCTAGGGCCGGGCGGCGGATGCAAGACGCTGACCGCCAAGAACCCCTCGCTCGATCACCCGGACGGGTTGAGCGTGGCGCTCGACGCGAACGCCAAGGGCACGCTGGCGATCAAGCTTGCCAGCGTTGACCCGGCCAAGCTTCCAGATGACCTCAAAGCCGCGCTCAAGACATTGCCCAAGGGCTATATCGCCAAAGGGCCAGTGTTCCAGATCAATGCCTGCGGCACGCGCGCTGTGCCGTCCACGGTCACCATTGCCATTCCCGAAGGCGCCAATCCACTCGAGCCGCTCGACCTGCTGACCTATAACGGCAAGACCTGGGAGTGGTTCGGCGGCTACCTCGACGCGGCGAACAATGTCATCACCGCACACGTGAACGAGGTCCCGCAAAATGTCGTCGTGGCTCAAGCGGCCGCCATACCCGTGGGCATCGCGTCCGATATGCCCGCCAGCGGGAATGTCGTGGCCGAGGGCGCGGAACTGGTCACGGTGATTTTTGTTCCAGGCCTCTTGCCGGCCGAAGACGGCGGCATCAACGGCGACCCGGCGGCGCTACCCAAGGCGCCCGAAGGCTCGACGGCGGCACAATATCCTTCGGTTCGCAACTGGGCCAGGCCGGGACGATTCAACGCCGGGCTGGTCAGCGACATGCTCGCCGATGCCAAGCTGCGCGATACGCACGTCAAAGTTCTCACCAATCTGGTCGCCAAGACGCGCTATGCGGGCGTGCAGGTTGACTATCGCGGGCTGTCCCAAAATGATCGCCAGGCTTTCTCCGATTTGGTTGTCAAGCTAGGCGATGCGCTTCACCAGGTCAACAAAAAACTGGCCGTGGTCGTGCCCGCGCCCCAACCGAACAATGATGACACGTGGGATACGCAGGGTTACGACTGGTCGCGCATCGCCGCGGCTGCCGATTTGGTGCAGTTGGAATTGCCCACTGACCCGGCGGCGTACGGCTCGAGTTCCGCCGAGGCGCTCGTGAAATGGGCGACGAGTACCGTGAGCCGCTACAAGCTTTATATCGGCCTCACGTCGTTGAGCGTGGACCAGGCGGGCAACGACATTTCTCTCGTCTCTTTCGAGCAGGCACTCAAGCCGCTCGGCAACGTAGCCGGTCCGCAAGGTGCGGTGACGCCCGGTTCGGTCATTTCGGTGACCTTTTCCGGCGCGCCGGGCGTGACCTTTGACAACGCGACCAGTGCATATCGTTACACCTATAACGCCAACAATCAGGCGCGCGTGGTCACGCTCGGCACGGGTGGAACGCTCGCGACCAAACTGAACTGGGCGCTCAAGTCTCGCGTGCGCGGAGTGGCGATTCACGGTTTGCTCGACGCGGGTAATGACCCCGGTGTGTTTGCTGCCGTGCAACAGTACGCCGCGCAAACTCTGCCCACAGGCGCACCCCTCCAGGCGGCATTTACGATTCAGGGCAATCCCGCCGCCACACTTGCGCTCACACAATCGCAATTCATGTTGACGGCTCCCTCTGCGCCCGGCAGTTACACCATCGGTGCTTCCGTTGCCGGGGTGCAGCGAGGCCAGGCCTCGCTGACCGTTGGCGGCGCTGCCGTTGCAACGCCAGCGACAAGTGTGACCACGACAACCGGCGTGACCAGCACAACCGGCGCAGCCGCAACGCCGGCCGAATGCCAGTTAAAAGTGAGCTTTGTTTCCGACGTGAGTGTGCCGGACAACGTCAAGTTCGAAAAAGGCGCGGCGTTCACCAAGACGTGGCGAGTCAAGAATACAGGCGCGTGCGACTGGCCAGCCAACACCCAACTCGTCTTCATCTCCGGGCGCAAGCTTGGCGCGGCGCAGACCGAATTTCCCGTCGGCGCGGTCAAAGTGGGCGAGACCAAAGACATTTCTGTGGACATGAAAGCGCCGAACGAAGATGCCAGCAACCTGGCCGGCCTGTGGCGATTAAAGAGCGGCAGCCAGACCTTTGGCTCGCTGTCGGTCGTCATTATCTCTGGCAATCCGCAAGCGGCCACTCCTTCTCAGCAGCAGCCTCCAGCGGCTGGAGGCGCTCCGGTCGCGCCTCCTTCGAGCGGGCCGACCCTGTATGGCATTCACGCTCACTGGGCCGCCAAGTACAATGACGAGGCCGGCATGGACAAGACGACGAGTCAAATTGCCGACCTTGGATTGGGTTGGACCAAGCTTCAGGTTCGCTGGGGCGAAGAAGATTATTACTATGATTGCAGCGGCAACTTTGGTTACGACTGGAACCACGCAAATGAGGTGATCAACTCTGCGGGAGCCAAAGGTTTGCGCGTGCTATTTAGTGTCGTCCAGTCGCCCCCTTGCACCCACCCCGCGACAGGTGACGTGAACGTGCCGCCGGACGATCCGAATGTGTTCGCCGCTTTCGTCGGCGAGATGGCTTCGCGCTACGCGGGGCGGGGGATCGCCATTGAAATCTGGGAGAGGGAAAACGCTACGCCAAATCTTGACGCGACACGCTATGCAAAAATGCTGGCGGCGTCATACAACAAGATCAAGTCCATAGACCCCGGCATCATCGTCATCGGCGGCGCGCCGGCTCCTTATGTGACGGGTGGTGATATAGAGCCTTTTACGTATCTGCAACAGATAAAGGCGGCCGGGGCGGACAAATACATGGACTGTATTGGCCTGCAGTTTAATGACTCGAATTCCCCACCAGACACCGGCCCGTTCAAGGGCTTTGTGCAGGGCTACCAGAGCACGCTGGGCAAGCAAGCCTGCATCACCTCGTTCGGCGTGGCTTCTGAGCAAGGTGTGGGACACGTGCCCGGCATTGACTTTTTCAAGGACATTACCACTCAGAATCAGGCCGACTGGGTGACGCAAGGGATGAAGTTGGCCCGTGACTTGGGCGCGCGCATGATCATTCTGTTTAACCTGGACTATGGGCCGCTTTCCGGGCTGAACAGCAATGCGCTCTACAGCTTTCTCGCCCTCAACTCCGGGGCGCGCCCGGTCTATGGCGCGGTCAAAGACTGGTGCGCAGCAAATGGGTGCAAATAGAATATGAGCATCAAACTACCTAACCGACCCGGATCCTCTCGAATTCCGACGTCCTTGCTGGTAGCGGCATGGGCAGTGGCCGTGGTGCTGGCAGCAAGCTGCCTTGTCTGGGCGCTGCTGTCACCTGCGGTTGGAAGCAACGAGGCTGCTTCCAACGCGGCGCCGACTCGGGCCGCCCAATCAGTGGCGACCAAGCCAGCGGCAACCGTGTCTCCAACCAAACCCGCCGCCACGGCGGCTGCGCCTGCGCCTGCGCCGACGGTCGTCGGCCCCACTGCGGTGGCTCCACAGCCGACCGCCAAGCCGGGTTCAACACCGGCCGGCACACTTCCGACGGCGACTAGATTGCCGATGCAAGAGACATTTGGCTATGGCATCCAAGTTAACGGTCTGGATAATCCAGAGGCATATCGCACCTCAATAGACACGGCACAGCAGTTGGGCATGACGTGGATCAAGCAGCAGGTGTCTTGGGGCACACTGGAATACGAACGAGGCAACATGGACTGGTCGGCCCTCGACAACGTTGTTCGCCGGGCCAATAACAAAGGTGTCAAGGTGATGCTCAGCATCGTTGGCGCGCCTACCTGGTCGCATCCGGGCATCGGCCCGGATCCGGCGGAAGACCCCAACGGCGTCAAAGCCCCGCCGGACGATTTTAACACCTATGCCAATTTTGTGGGCCAATTGATTGACCGCTACAAGAGCAAGGGACAGGCGATTCACGCCATCGAAGTCTGGAACGAGCAAAACCTCATCCGTGAGTGGCGCAGTAGCCCGCAAAAGATTGACGCGGCGCGTTACGTGCAGATGCTCAGCCTGACCAACAAGGTGATCAAGGCCCAAGACCCGAATATCATCGTCATCAGCGGCGCGCTTTCACCCACCGGCTGCGACGACGGCACTAGCTGCGTTGATGACCTCAAGTACCTCCAGCAGATGGTAAACCAGGGTCTGTTGAACAACGCGGACTGCATCGGCGTCCACCACAACGGCATCAACCTTCCGCCGGATGTGCCCTATCAGGATGCGTCCAAACAGCCCAAAGCGGCCAAGGCCGTATTCCGTGGCCCGTTTGACAACCCTCACCACAGTTGGAGTTTCTATACCACACTCAACGAAACGGCGCGGATCGTTAACAAGCAGAAACCGCTGTGCATCACCGAGTTCGGTTGGCCGAGCTCCGAAGGCATCTCGACGCCGGTCCGCCAGGGATTCGAGTTTGCCCGGGACAATACACTCCAAGAGCAAGCGGACTATATCGTAAAGGCTTTTGCGTTGATGAAGCAATGGGGCTTTGTCAAACTTGCCTTCCTGTGGAATCTCAATTTTAACACGGTGACGAACGACCCTACTACGACCGACAACGCCATCTACAGTTTGCTGACTCCCGGCGGAATGCCGCGCCCGGCGTTTGAGGCGCTGGGCAAAATGCCCAAGTGATGCGTGATGCGTAAAACGTAAACTGATGACTCTATACGTTTTACGTTTTACGTTGTACGATTGACCCGATGCACCCGCACCGATTGCTGCTTTGCTTTCTCCTGTTGGCGTCCCTGATGGCCGCATGCGTTCCTGTGCGACAGACGCCTATCCCTACCCCGCCGCCTACACCCGCGTTCGCGTCGTGGCCTCGCGCGCGATCGGCCTCGCCGGAATATGGCATCCAGGCTTTTCTGTATTGGCGTTACGAATCCGCCGACCGCGATATCAAACTCATCCAGGACATGGGCTTTACATGGGTCAAGCAGGCCATTGCCTGGCGTGACATTGAAGGTATCGAAAAGGGCGCTTACGACTGGAATCGCACCGACCGGCTGGTGCGCGCCGTCCGCCGCGCCAAGGTCAACTTGATGGTGCGGATTGACCATCAGCCCTTCTGGTCGCAATCGCCTGGCGCCGAGCCGCTGGAAAACGCGCCGCCAGAAAACCTGCAAGACTATGGCGACTTTTGCCACGCGATGGCCGAGCGCTACAAGGGCAAGATTCGTGCCTATCAGGTTTGGAACGAGCCGAATCTGGCGCGTGAGTGGGGCAACCAGTTGCCTGATCCGGCGCGGTACGTCGAGTTGCTACAAGTGTGCTACCTCGGCATCAAGATGGCTGACCCTGAGGCACTCGTGATTTCAGCGGGTATGGCGCCCACCGGCAACGGTCCGCCCGAAGCCATGCCCGACGCTCAGTTTGTGGAAAAGATGTACCAGGCGGGCGCTGCGCCGTATTTCGATTTGCTCGGCGTCCACGCTGCCGGTTACCAAGAGCCACCGGAGACTTCGCCCGATGAAGCTGCAATAAAGTACAACGGCAACCGTTTCTTCTGCTTTCGCCACGTGGAGGACTTGCGCAAGATCATGGAACGCTACGGCGATGCCGATAAGCAAGTGGCCGTACTCGAATTCGGCTGGACGACCGACCTGGTCAATCCCGCCTATAGTTGGCACGCCGTCACCGAAGAACAGCAGGCCGCTTACCTTGTGCGTGCCTACCAGTACGCCCAAAAGAACTGGTCGCCGTGGATTGGGCCGATGATCGCGCTCTCAATGGCGAATCCTTTTTACACCCCGGAAGACGAGCAGTATTGGTGGGCCATCACCTATCCCGATTTTCCTGAAACGCGCGTCCGGCCTGCGTATGAAGCACTGCGCGTGATGTCCAAATGACCCATGACAAATATCAAACCCCAAATGCCAAATGGCTGGCGGTGGTTGCCGTCTTGCTGGTGGCCGCGTGGTTTCGCACTTGGCGGCTGGACACGGCGCCACCCGGCCCGCATCACGATGCCGTCATCAATGGACAAATCGTAGAAGAGTTCATCTGGCCTGCGCTCCGCGCGTGGTTTCGCCCTTCGCAATCTTCTTCCTTCGTCCCCTGGCTTACCCTCCAAGCCAATTCGAACGGCCCTGACTTGCAGGAACACGCCTGGCTGTACCAGGTGACGCTGGCAGCTACGCTGGGGACAATGGGGCGCAATGTCCTCGGTATGCGCTTTGCCGACCTGGCGTGGGGAATGCTGACGGTGAGCGCGTGCTACGCGCTGGCGCGGCGATTGTTCGGGCGCAATGTGGCCCTGATGGCGACGGCCATACAAGCTGTGTCCTTCTGGTCAGTCTCTATCGGGCGAGCGGGATTACGCACGGGGACCATCACGCCCTTGTTGGCACTGGCCGGCTGCGCGTTCTGGGAGGCGTGGACAAGTCGCGTCGTCAAGACGCCAAGAATCGCCACATTGATTCTTTCTGGCGCCTTGTTTGGGTTTTCAGTCTATGGCTATCTCAGTGCGCGGCCGATGGTTTTGATGTTTGTGGCGTTCGCCATTTACCTTGGGTTGACGCGCCGCGTTGAATGGCAGAGACTGATGTCAGGATTAGTGATATTCCTGGTCATAGCAGCCGTCGTTGTTGCGCCACTCTGGCTTTATCTGCGTGGGCACCCCGAAGAGAACCTGCGCTTCAACATGCTCAGCGGCCCACTTGAAGATCTGCTGGCAGGCCGTCCCTCCACCGTTACGCAGTCAGCACTCGCTACGCTCGGCATGTTTTTCTGGCAAGGTGATCCGCAGTGGCAGTACAACGTCGCTGGCCGACCCGTACTCGATCCCGTCGGCGCGGCCTTGTTCCTCTTCGGTGTGGGGCTAGCCGTATGGCGATGGCGCCGCCCGGCGAATGCTTTTGCGTTGATCTGGTTAGTCTTGAGCCTTTCGCCTAGCATGTTGAGCCTGCCCGCGCCGCATTTCTTGCGCGCGGTCTCCGCGCAAGCCATGACCTTTGCCTTTGCCGGGATCGGCGCTGCCGCGTTGATTCAGTGGGCGCGACATCTGCCTTCACCTCGACTCTACCAGCTGGTTTACGCGGGTCTGGCGGTATGGTGGTTGGCCTTTGCTGTGTGGAATTACGAGGGTTACTTTAACCTCTGGGCGAACAATGATCAAGTCCGCTTTTATTACCAGGGCGCAGTCGCCGAAGCAGCGCGTTACCTCGACCGATCAGCCGATACGACGCCGGTCGCCGCGTGCAGCGTGTTTCTCAACGAGCGTGAGGATTTCATCCGTTCGCCACGCCAGACCCTTCCCTTTGTCTTGCGCCGGACTGATCTGCCCATTCGCTGGTTCGACTGCCGCGATTCGTTCGTCATTCCAGGCGGCGGACGCGCCCGGTTAATGTTCCCCGCCCTGGCGCCCTATTCGTCCACGCTCGACAGCGCGTTCCTGCCGTGGATGAACGCGAGCGTCCCGGTTCACGACGAACTCGTGCCCGATGGAACACTGTTCACGCTGGATGCTACACACCTGCTGGCAGCAGACATCCTGTCGCAGACGCAGAGCTCCGTCGCCTGGGTGAGCGAGTCCGGCGCGAGCAGCCCGACGCAGCTTCCGGTTGATTTCGATCACACGCTCGAATTTCTGGGCTATCGAGTCGAGCGCGCGCAACGGCAAGCCGGCAAAGACATCCGCGTGATGACCACCTGGCGCGTGCTCAAGCCGCCCGCCCTGTTCATGACCGGGTTCATGCACCTGTTGAGCGACCCGGAGCACGTGCTGGCGCAACACGACCGGCAGGCCTTGCTCTACGACACGCTGCAACCCGGCGATATTTTTGTCCAGCTCTACAGTGTCACGATTCCCGCTGGCACGCCGCCCGGCGCGTATCGCCTCTCACTCGGTTGGTATGTCGGCCCACCTCACCAGCGGCTGCCCGTGTATGATGGGGCGACTGCACGCGGCGACCGGTTGATGCTGCAAGAGATCACCGTGAGGCGATAGACGCAATGCGTCCGACGAAAAGAAGATTGGACTGGCGCAATCTTGCGGCTATTCTGCTGCTGTGGGCCTTCTTCGCCCAGGCCGTCACCAGCATGGTCGTCCAATCGGCCACGGTGGACGAGCAGGCACACTTGCTGCGCGGGTACCTCTATCTGAAACTGGGCACGCCTGTCTTCAAGATCGGACATCCGATTCTGGCGGATGCGCTCAGCGGCTTGCCACTCTTGTTGACCAACCTCACGATCCCGGCCGATCCAGCCGCCTTTCAAGCGAACGACTGGGGCAATTATTCCGACACATTTGTCTGGCGGCCCGGCAACAACGTGGACGCCATCTTCTTTTTGAGCCGGATGTCAGTCGTCGGGCTGGGGCTGCTCTTTGCGGGAGTGGCTTTTCGCTGGGCGCGTCAACTATGGGGAAGAACAGCCGGCCTGGTGGCCCTGGCTCTCTTTGTCTTCGACCCAACCATTGTAGCTCACAGCCAACTGGTTACGCACGACATCCCGGTCAGCTTTTTCTTTTTTACTGCCACTTTTTGTCTGTGGCGCTACCTGGAAACGAACCGCGCGCGAAATCTGATATTGACCGGCGTTGTTTTCGGATTGGCCCAGGGCAGCAAGTTCTCGGCTGCGCTGTTGGTACCAGTATTTGTAATCGTGGCCGTCTTGTGGTCGTGGCGCAGCCCAAGTTGGCAAATCCGTTTGCGCTCGATGATGAACCACGCCGTGAGCCTGTTGATGATCTTGGGGATTGGCGGGGTGACTGTGTGGGCGCTGTATCGCTTCAGCTTTCATCCGCTTCCAGGCTCATCATTGCCGGTACCCGCGCCAGCTTACTGGGAAGATATGCTCTGGGAAGTCAAGTACTTTGGACGCGAGCATTATTTCTTTTTGTGCGGAGAGTATTCAAGAACCGGTTGGTGGTATTACTTGCCGCTCGCCTTTGTGCTCAAGACGCCGCTGCCCGCCATGCTGTTGATCGGCACAGCCCTCGTCCGCCTGCGCCGGCCGAATGGGCGCCGCCGGGTGGCACTGTTATTGCCCGTCGTCGCCTATTTACTTTCGACGCTCGTCAGCCCGCTCTACATCGGATACCGTTACTTTATTCCGGCGCTGCCCTATTTGTATGTGCTGGCCGGTCACCTGGCGCCGTTGGCCAGGCGGTACTGGCGGCTGGCTCTGGTCGGCGCTCTGACCTGGAGTGGCGTCATCGCTCTGCGCATCCACCCGGATGCTCTAGCTTATTTCAACGAGATAGCGGGCGGTCCGGACAATGGCTGGCGATGTCTGGTTGATTCCAACATTGATTGGGGGCAAAGTCTGCCCGCGCTACGGGACGTGGTCACGCACAACAACCTGGGCCGGATCAAGCTGAGTTATTTTGGCAGCGGTCACCCAAGCTACTATGGCCTCGACTATGAGCCGCTTCCGACGGCAGACCTGACCCCGGAGCAAGGCAATCCTTTGGCCCTCACTTTTTACCCGGATGACCCATCGCCCGGTATTTATGCGATTAGCGCGACTAGTCTGCAGGGGGTGGCATTGGGGCCTGACAAGCGGGATACCTATGCCTGGTTTCGCAACAAACGCCCGTTCGCCAAGGCAGGCTATTCTATTTTCCTCTACCGGGTGGACCCGACTGGCGCACCGGTAGATGTCACACTCTCTAGCCTTCAAGTAGACAAGATAGCTCGTGAGTCCTTTGCTGCGTTCGGCACGAATGATGTCCGCCTGCGCTGGTTCGACACTCGCACCAGCCTCGTCCTTCCCGCTCAGCCTGCATGGTATGTACTGGGGGAGGGCGACCTACGCGCGTGGGGTTGGAGCGACATCCGTCCCTGCGTCACCACCACCGGGGCGGCGTGCCATTTTTATCCACCCGACCCCGCCGCTCATGCGGCTGCTCTCGCCAAGATAGAGCGATGGAGCGCCGACTCCCAGGCCTGGCACAGCCCCAACCTGGCGCCTTTGCCGGAACAGCCGCCCTCCCGTCTTGGCTTGCCGATTGACCTGGGGGGCCAGATCCAATTTCTCGGCTACGAGATGCAAACCCAGTCCGGTCACATCGCGCTTTCGACCGCATGGCGCGTGACGTCGGTTCCGGCTAGTCGCCGTGCCATCTTTGTTCACTTGCTAGCGCCGGATGGGCAAGTTGCTGCTCAATGGGATGGGGCCGACGTCGCCGTGGACGGCTGGCGCACGGGAGATACCTTTATCCAGCAAGTCTTGCTTGCGTTGCCTACGGGTGCTTACGGCACATACTGGGTCCAGGCCGGCGTCTACAACCCAGAGACGCTGGAACGGCTGCCGGTGTTATCCGGGGGGCAGCCCATTGCAGATCGCATCTTGCTCAATGCCATTGATCTGAAAGCGCCCTGACAGGAGGTTTGACAAAACCCGATGTCACAGGTATACTCCCGCCTGCGTTGGCTGGGTGAAACGGGTGTGGTATAATACGTTACGCGCCGACGTAGCTCAGCCGGCAGAGCAAGCGCCTTGTAAGCGCAAGGTCGCGGGTTCAAGTCCCGCCGTCGGCTTGCGATGCATGAACAGCCTGGGCAGTTACCCAAGTGGCCAAAGGGGGCTGACTGTAAATCAGCTGGCAAAGCCTTCGGAGGTTCGAATCCTTCACTGCCCACCAGCGAAATGATCCCGGATGACGGGATCATTTCGTTCAATGAGGCCGTTTTTACCAACAGCCGTCAGGGGCTGTTGGTAAACGTGCAGCGCCGAGACCGTCTCACCGCGCCAGTTCACACAACAAAGACCGCGTTTCAATACGCAGTACCAGCGAAATAAAAAAAAGACCTGACAGGTTTTGCGCCAAGCAACCTGCCAGGTCTGTATCCGGCGTCAACGCCCTCCGCACGAGGCGCACGAGCCTCCCCCGCAAGAAGCGCAACCACCTCCACCGCTCGCACCCGAGACCGCCTTGCCTTCACTGTGGGCAGCAAACATGCTGAGCACGCGGCTGATGTGCTTGCCCTCGCAGTTCCTGCACGCAATCGGCGCGTCCGCCTTGCTCATCGGGCGCAAAGCGTCAAACTTTTTCCGGCAATCTGTGCAGTAATATTCATAAACTGGCATCGCTTCACCTCCGGGCACACGTCATAACGGCCTACATTCTACCTGCGTTTTCCACTCACGTCAATGTGCTTTGGCATTGGACCCGCTGCATGTCCGGCTGCACCGCGCGCAAGCGCAGCGTACAAGTGTTCGAAATCTGATTCTTTAGCGTAACCGTTGCGCAATCAGAGCCGACTTCGTTCCGGGCGGCTCAAAACTCGAACTTTGACAAGCGCATATAGTAAAGCCCGCCGGTTTGTGGCAGAATCATGGTTGTGATACCATTCCGTCACACGACAGGAGGGCT
>CAYGWJ010000268.1:0-10428 GCA_964353405.1 uncultured Anaerolineae bacterium | reverse complement strand
GAGGCAGGGATTCGAACCCTGGGAGGAGGTTTTAGCCCCCTCAACCGCTTAGCAGGCGGCTCCGTTCGTCCACTCCGGCACCTCCCCGGAGAGCGGAGGGAGAGGGATTCGAACCCCCGGTGAGGTGACCCCCACAGTGGTTTTCAAGACCACCGCCATAGTCCACTCGGCCATCCCTCCGGGATCGAGAGACTTCCCCACGCCGCGCGGAGTATACCACGCCGGTTAGCAACTGTCAAACAAATTCGCGGCTTTACGTCTTTCCATACAGTGTTATACTTGGCGCGGCGACAACCTGGCCATCCGGCTCTTGTGCTGTTCTAACAAATCTTTGTTATACTCGTTTGAAAACACGACTCTATGGAGGCAGACCCATGACCCAGGCAGCCCAGTCATTCGAATTTCGCGCCGAGATTCAACAATTGCTGAACATTCTCGTCCACTCGCTTTACCGCGACCAGGAGATCTTTATGCGCGAGCTGATCTCGAACGCCTCGGATGCGCTGCACCGCATCCAGTTCGAGATGCTCACCAACCGCAACGTGCTCGACCCGGATGCCGAGCTGGCCATTCGCATCACGTTCGACGACAAGGCCGGGACGCTCACCCTCAGCGACACTGGCATCGGCATGACGCGTGACGAGCTGATCGAAAATCTGGGCACGATCGCCCATTCCGGCGCGGTGGCGTTCTTGAAGCAACTTTACGAAAGCGGCCAACCCATCAACACGGACCTCATCGGCCAGTTCGGCGTAGGTTTTTACAGCGTGTTCATGGTGGCCGAAGAGGTCACGGTAACCTCGCGCTCGTACCAGCCCGAAGTGGAAGCTTGCGCGTGGACATCACGCGGCGACAACACCTACACACTCGCCCAGGCTGATAAAGCTACGCGCGGCACAACCATCACGATCAAGCTCAAGGACGATGCTAAAGAGTTCGCCTCGGCCTGGCGGCTGGAGCAAATCGTCAAAAAGCATTCGGACTTTGTCGCCTTTCCGATTTACGTAGGCGACAAGGCGCAAGCGACCAATCGCCAGACGGCGCTGTGGCGTCAATCGCCGCGTGAATTGACCGCCGAGCAGTACGATGAATTCTACAAGCACACGACGCTGGACCTGGACAAGCCGCTTGCGCGCGTCCACCTCGTCACCGACGCGCCGGTGCAAATGTACGCCGTGCTGTACGTGCCGGCCAAGCGTGAACGCGGTATTCTGACCCTTCGCACCGACCACGGCCTCAAGCTTTACTCGCGCAAAGTTCTCATCCAGGACTATTGCAAAGACCTCCTGCCTAATCATTTTCGCTTTGTCGAAGGCGTGGTGGACAGCGAAGACCTGCCGCTGAACATTTCGCGCGAAACTGTCCAGGCCACGCGTTTGATGGAAAAGATGAAAGCCAGCCTCACGCGCAAGCTGATGGACGAGCTGGAACGGCTGGCAAAGGAAGAACCGGAGACCTATGAGAATTTCTGGGAGCAGTTCGGCGTCTTTATCAAAGAGGGCGTGGCAACCGACATTGCCGGGCGCGAGGCGCTGCTCAAGCTGCTGCGCTTTCGCACGTCCAAGTCGGATGGCAAATGGACCACGCTGGCCGATTACGTCGGGCGGATAAAGAGTGACCAAAAGGACATTTACTATATCCTGGGCGAAGACGCCAGGTCCATCGCGCGCAGCCCGCACCTGGATTACTTTTTCGCGCACGACATCGAAGTGCTATACCTGACAGAGACGGTAGACAGCTTTATGATCCTGGGTCTGCGCGAGTTCGAGGGCAAGCCGGTCAAAAATGTGGACGACGCCGGCCTGGATTTGCCTCAAGCCGAGACGCCGGATGCCGACCAGTTGCCCTCCGATCAATTCGACGCGCTGGTCGAGCGATTCCGCAAGACGCTGGGCGAGCGCATCACGGGCGTGCGCGAATCCAAGCTGCTCACCGATAGCCCGTGCCGATTGGTCTCGCCGGAAAACGCCGCCGACCGCGACATGGCGCGCGTCAAGCGTCTGCTCGATCAAGACTTTCAGACGCCCAAGAAACTGATGGAAATCAATAGAGGCCATGCGCTCGTCAAGGGCCTGGCGCAATGGGTGACTGACCGGCCCGACGACACGTTGATTGACCTGACCATCGAGCAGTTGTACGAGAACGCGCTGCTGGTGGAAGGCATCCATCCCAATCCCGCCGACATGGTCGGGCGCATCCAAACGTTGCTAGAAGCCGCCATTGGGTGTAAAATACAGCCTCGTACCACCCAAGACAAATCCGCACACGCCAACTGATCGTCCGAATAAAGGAGACCAAGAGCTGCCCACCCTCGTTTCAGGCTAGCCACCTGGATTGGCGTATCAACGACATACGGATCGGCATTCCCCACATGGACGTCAATGAAAGGAGAACATGAATGGAAGAGCTTGTCAAACTCGTCGCGCAACGAACAGGCATCTCTGAAGCTCAGGCCAAGGGGGCCATCGAAACGGTGATTGGCTTTCTCAAGGACAAGTTGCCGGCGCCTATCGCCGGACAGATTGATGGACTCTTGAGCGGCGGCGCAGCCCCTGATCTGGGCAATCTGGCGCAAGGATTGGGGGGACTCTTGGGCCGAAAGTAACCATCATCCCATTCACGCAAGAAAGGAAAGCTCGACATGTTCAAGGAATTCAAAGAATTCGCCATGAAGGGGAGCGTGCTCGATCTGGCCATCGGCATCATCATGGGCATAGCCTTTGGCGCGATCATCAAATCGCTGGTTGACGACATCATCATGCCGCCCATCGGATTGCTGCTGGGCAACATAAACTTTGCCGACCTGTTCATTAACCTGTCCGGCAAAGCCTATCCTTCTCTCAAAGCAGCCAAGGATGCCGGAGCGGCCACGATCAACTATGGCCTGTTCCTCAACACGGTGATCAATTTCATCATCATCGCGTTTGTGATATTCCTGCTCGTCCGGCAAATCAACCGCATGAAGAGAGAACCCGCGCCGGCCGCGCCCGCGACCAAGGAATGCACGTACTGCCTGTCCGCCATTCCGGTCAAGGCTACCCGCTGCCCGAATTGCACGTCGCAACTGTAACGCCCACACACCCTATCTCAGGAAGGAGACTCTCATGACAAAGGTAACGGACATCGAGGGCATAGGACCGGTTTATGCCCAAAAGCTCAAGACAGCCGGCGTCTCTACCACGGAGGCATTGCTCAAGAAGGGCACAACACCCAAAGGCCGCCAGGCCATTGCAGACAAGTCTGGCATCGGCATCAAGAGGATCTTGCGCTGGGTCAATCACGCCGATCTGTTCCGCCTGGATGGAGTTGCGGGGGAATACGCGGAACTGCTGGAAGCCGCAGGAGTGGACACCGTCCCCGAGCTGGCACAGAGGAATGCCGAAAACCTCTGCCAGAAGCTTGCGGAAGTCAATGAGGCCAAAAAGCTGGTTCGCGTGGCGCCTGTCCAGAGTCAAGTGGAAAAGTGGGTTGAACAGGCCAAGACCCTGCCTCGGGTCATTACTTATTAGGCCAAGAGCAGCCCCTTGTAGGGCACGCTTCGCGTCCATACCTGCCCCCAGCGCGGCGGCTTTGGAAAGCCGCCCTACAAGATCAGGAGCAGTTCATGCACACCAAGCCCCCGGTTCAAGCCGGGGGTTGCGTTTGCGCTGATAGACCTCACTTGAATACCCCCACCCGCACGTTGCGGAAACGTGCGGGGGCCGCTCCGTGCCCGGTATGAACGACCTGCCCCGGCTGGCCCTTGCCGCAGTGCGGCGTGCCATACATGGTCCACGCTTGTGCGTTACACACGGCGTCACAACGGTTCCAAAACTCGGGCGTGACACCCGTGTACGTGGGATTGCGCAGCAGCCGCCCCAGCTTGCCGTGCTTGATCTCGTAACCGATTTCGGTTCCAAACTGAAAGTTGTAGCGCCGGTCGTCAATGGACCACGAACGGTTGGTGTCCATATAGATACCTTTGTCGGTGTCGGCGATCAGGTCCTCCCAGCTCCATTCGCCCGGCTCAAGACTCAGGTTGGTCATGCGGATGAGCGGGATGCGATTCCAACCCGAAGCTCTCATGCAACCGTTGGACACCCGGTCGAGTTTTGACGCCATGTCGCGCGACATGAGATAGCCCACGAACACACCATTTTTGACGACCGGCGTGGACTGAGACGGAACACCTTCCTCATCCCACCCGAACGTGCCCACGCCCAAGGGATGCAGGCTGTCAGCCGTGATGTTGACCACGTCGGAGCCGTAGAAAAAGTTTCCCAGCTTGTCGGGCGTCAGGAAAGATGCGCCCGCGTAAGCGGCTTCACTGCCAAAGACACGATCCAGCTCTGCCGGATGGCCCGCCGACTCGTGGATTTGCAGCGCCATCTGGTCGCCGCCCAAAATCAGCGTGGCCGCGCTTTCGCTGGGGCAAAGGTCAGCGCTGAGCAAAGCGACCGCTTCGCTGGCAATGCGCGGAGCATGGCCTGGCAAATCCCAAGCGATCACCGCCTCCCATCCGGCCGCGACGTGCTGACGGCCAAACGCCGCAGGATACGAACGCACCTGCACCATGTCGCCGCTCACCGCCGTCGACTGGATGCCGCCGCCCGTCTCGACGATGGTCTGCTCGGTAAAGGCACCCTCGGTGTTTGCGAACCATTTTTGCTCATGGGCGAAAACGAGAACGCCATGCCGCACACGCACACCTCTCACACGCGCCATCTCTGCGTCGGCTGCCAACAGCACGCCGAGCTTGGTCTCCAGCGAAATGGAAAAGGGATCCATCTGGATGGGCGTGTGAAAAGATCCCTGGCTGGTGACAGCCGGGCCAAGGTCAATCGCTTCGCCACGGGCCAGGGCCGAGGCACGCGCCACCTGCAACGCCAGCCCTGTGACACGCTTGATCTCTTTTGAATTTAGATCGCGGCTGCAGGCAAAACCCCATGCGCCATGCGCCAGCACGCGCACACCAAAACCGAGTGACTCGGCAAAATCAATCGCCTCGACGCTCCCGTTCTTGACGCTCAGGCTCTCGGTACGATTATGCACCACGCGAATGTCGGCGTACTGCGCGCCGCGCATGTGGGCCAGATTCATCGCCTCCAGCATCAGGGTCTTCAAGGTTCCCCCTACCCGATAAAGCGGCAAGCGCCCAGCGCCATCGCCGGCAACCGGTGCACGCCATACAGGCCGCGCACTGTGTGCCGGTCTTTTCCAACACCGCGGATATCCGCGAGCGCCGTGACGAGTCTCTGCGACAAGCGCAAGTTCTGAACGGCATAAGCCAGCTCGCCGCGCTCGATCCACCACACGCCATCGCGCGTTGTGCCGGTGACGGCGCAATCGTGCTCGGAAACGAGGTTGGTGTACCACAAGCGCGTCACGTACAGGCCGCGCTCCGTCTGTGCGATCAACTCTTGTACCGTCGAATCTCCAGTGGCCAAAACGAGATTTCCCGGCGCCGGGCCGTCCCAATCTTCTTCAAAGGGCTGGGCGTGCCCCGTGGACACACGGCCTGGCTCGCGCGCCGCCGTGAGGGTGTCATAGACCGGCGCGGTCGGCACGCCCTGGTGGACAATGCTCACGCGCTGCTTGGGCACACCTTCGCAATCGAATGGCATGGGATGACCGGCGCGGTCGAGGCCGTCATCCCAGATCGAAATCGCCGGCGACAAAGTAGCGCGCCCCATCCGCCCGTTCATCCAACTGCGCCCTTCTTGCACGGCCAATGCGCCCATCCCGGCCTGGGCCAGCGCTTCGACGAGCGCCAGCACGGCATACGGCTCGAGAACAACCGGATACTCGCCCGGCGCGATGCGGCGGGGCGCGCGCGAATCAAGCGCGCGTGTCACCGCTTCTCGGCCAAGCGCCTCGGTATCCACGCGGTCAAGCCGCCAGCTCGCCGCATGCGCATACCCCGACCCGCTCTCGCCTTCCACGACCAGCGTGAGCTCCGCACCGGTGTACGGGTGGTAAGCAAAAATACCGCGCGAGTTGGCGACGGCAGACTCACCGCTGGACGTGCTGTACGCGCCCGAGGCCGTCAACTTTTGCTCGTGCGCCAGGCGAAAAATATCGAGCACCGCCCGCGCGCGATATTCGGGCGTAGCCCACGCCGCCACCGGATCGAACGCATCAATGGAGGGGATGGGTTTGGGATCGGGCAGGCCCGGCCATGCGAGGTTTTCGGGTGAAAGGCGCGCGATCAATTCCGCACGCTCCACCGCGCGAGCAATGCCGGCGGAAGAAAGATCGTTGGTCGAAGCGCTGCCAACGCGTTTGCCCAAAACGGCTCGCACCTGAAGTGTGGTCTCGACTTCGGAGACGTTTTGATGAATCACATTGCGGGCAAAGCGTGTGAGCGCGCCGTCAGTCGCTTCCAGCGTCACGTGCGTGTCATCCGCCTTGGCAAGCGCCAGCACGTCGTCAAAGATTCGCTTGACCGCCGTCATGCCCAGCAGCGCCATGGGTCAGCTACTCTCAGCTTTCAATGCTTCAGGCCACCCTCGGCCCGTGGAGCGGCTTGCCATAGCGGCCTATCATCACGGCGCATAATCCGCCGCGCTGCGCAACGTTGACCACTTGCTTTTGCGACGCGCGGCCCAGGATCGCAACGCCATATTTGGTGGGAGCCAACCCCACCACGGTATAGAACGGCTCGATACTCACCTGACCGTCAGGCTGGACGACGGGAAACTCGCTCACGCTGATACGGGCCAATCGCTGCACGACGAACGACTCACCGGCCAGGGCGTCTTCTATCGCCTTTTGCCACTCGCCCTCGCTCACCGACGGGCCAATGATGACGCGGTCGCCGCCGTAGGACCGGTTCGGCTTGATGACGAGCATATCCTGGTTGCGGCGCGTCCATTCCAGCAGGTCAATCGGCTGGCCTTCGATATCGCTCGTGCGGCGGTCGCGCAGCAGGCGCGTCCACAGCACGTGCCGCCGAAAGTAATGCCTGTCATCCGCCGAAAAGTACTTGCTCGTGAATTGCGGGTCGGTGAGGATCTCCCAGCAACTCTTGTGGTCAAAGTCGCCCGCCATCGAAGAGACGATGCGATTCTCGCGGAACAGAATCCGGAGCGGCTTGGTATCCAGCTTGTCGTTCTTTTCCAGCTCGATCAGCTCGCGGACTTCATAGTCGCGGTAGGCCATGTCCACACGGGTGTCTTCGTACCAGACCTCGCCCTTTTTGACGTACAACTCGCTTGGGTCGGCGTAGAGGATCTCGAGGCCGCGCGTCTCGCGATAGTATTCAATCAGCGCCGACAGTTCTCCCGGCCCGTCACCCGAGTATTTGGGGTCAATGAAGCAAAGCGTGCCATCCGGCCTGCCGATAGCTTCCAGGTGATCGGCGATTTCCTGGATAAACATCTCGCGCAGGTCCTGGCCCAGCTCAAGCTGCAGATCGGGCGCGGCCTGCTGCAAGACCGGCAACACCAGATCGGCCACGAGCTGCTCGCAATTGGGAATAAGGTGAATCCCGCCCACGCCGCTCAGGTTCGGCTCGACAAAGTTGAGCGAGTCTTTCCACATCGGGCTGGTAAAATCTATCATCGCGTCCAGGCGCCCAAAGACGGGATTGTGCTCGCGGTGGCTCGGCCCCCACGTGTCCCACAGCCACTTTTCCTCGTCGGGCGTGAGCGGCACGACCTCGCGCACGGCAAAGTCCTGGATATAAAGGTCCGGCAGGCGTTTGAGCGCGTTGAGCAGCGCGAGCGAGACGACGTGACAATAGGCCACCTGGTCGGGCATCGCGCCGGTGGGCCGGAGCAAAACGTTGATCGCTTCCGGCTGGCCATCGCGATAATAAATCAGTTGGCGCTTGCGGGCCTCTTCGGGGACGCGCGCGCTGAGCGCCGCCAGCGTCTCGGGCGGCAGTTTGTAGAAAACCTGGCGCACGCGGCTGTCGAGTGAAAGACCTCGTAGCCCGCGCTCTTCGGCGGGAGTGAGAACGGTCGGCATCGGCTCCTCCTTTCCTTTTGCGGCGCCCAGCATGTTAGAGGCTGTCTGAAAAGACGGGCACGACCCCTGGGACTTCCCAGGGGCGAGGCCCTATGCTACGGGCTTTTCAGACAAGCTCTTGGCGGGGTTTGGCGTATTATAGCACGACTCGAACTCTGCGCCCTCAAACCCTTGGCTAAATCGCGTGCCCATGCTACAATTGAGGCAGGCTGGTCATCGTCGAGGCTAAGAGTGCTACCTGAATCGTCCGTCCTTATCGCCGTGATGAATCACGCGCACGACCTGGAGCACGCGCGTGACGAACACTGGTATCGCATCCCGGTGCGGTCTGCGCCCAAGTTCTTTCCGCCTGATTACGTAGCCTTTTATTTCACCAAGCCCTTTGGTGAGGATGCGTTCAGCATCCGGTGGTACGCGCAGGTGCGCGGGCACGAGCTCGTCGCGCGGCGCGACCTGCTACCCGGCGAGCCTGACCATCCGCGCGCCGAACAGCGTTACTATAAACTGCAACTGGGCAAGCTGGTCGAGCTCCCCCACCCCATTCCCAGCCGCCGCTTGCGCAGAATCACTTTTGTTCTGACCAATGGCAAAAGACTGAATGAGGCCTGGGAAATCAACGACCTGTTCCTTGGCCCGCGGGAGCAGGACCTCCTCTGGCGCGCGCTCAAAGAGGCGCGCCTGCAGGCCGAGAGAAACTATATCATCCACGAAGAGAGCGCCGTCTATCACGTGGATTTTGCGGTCATCTGCCACGAAGGAACGCTCGGGGCAATCTGTGGCGAGCCGCCCCTAGCATCCCGCCAGCGACTGCTCTACTTTACTCCCGCCCAAATTGACGCCAGCCCACAGAAATGTGTCGAGGCCATTCGCGCTGCCGCCGCCCAACTGGGCGGGCCGGCACAAAGATAGAGCGTGGTCTTTGCTTGCCCGTCAGTTTCAAGACCCGCACCTGGCCATCCGTAAGCGGATGGACAAACGCGGCGCATCTTTAGTGGGCCGTCCAGTCTGTATGTCGTGCCACTCAAAACGGCTATGCCCAAGTTCGATGCAGGCTCAGGTGTACTTGTGGGTGTTGGTGTTGGCGTGGGTATCCTTATTGGAGGTGGCGGAGTTGTCAAGTCTGTGCAAGTTGCTGTCAAAGCGCATAAATGCTTTGCAATTGTTACGTGTTAGCGCAAGACTGCGCCGTTGCACTTTGGGCAGTGTCCCGTATTCTGACACACGACACAGCCCTTGCCGTCACATGACAGACACTTGCCAAAACACTCGCACCTTGGACAAGCCACCTCACGGCGTTCCGGCGTGCCGTCAATCAGATATAGAAGCGAGTTCAGCCGCGCGGTTTGGGAGTGGCAGGGCGGTGGGCGACTGTCGCCCCGACCAGAACTTAGGCCGCATTGAGCATTAGCAACTAGCAGAGTCTTGAACACTACGGCAGCCTCAGTATTACAAAATTGTCTAATTTGAAGTTGGTTTCACCTTTGCCTATGGAGACTATGCCGACATTGCCACTACTCAACTCATTGTTCGTGAATACCAGTTTCATCTGGCCGTCTTTGTACGTCCTGTAGGTATTCCCTGAAACTTCAATTCTGTAATGACCTCGGCTGTCTTCCCATCCGCCAATCCTCGTTTCAGAGTTAACGATGACTTTCTCTTTGCCCTTTTGAACAATCACCCATCGGAAAGAAAAGGCGTTTATTGTGTTTAGGTTGGAAGCTCATGTAGTCCGCATCACTTTGCCTACGCACGAGAATTCGGAAGTCGAAACCTGACCAAATCAAGTATGGTAGGTCGAATTCGACAGCATAGTTGGCCCAACTTGTGTCTCCTATGTAGGCGGTAAACCACCCAAGGGATGATAGCTGTCCATTTACCATGCTGTAGTTGTTGCCACTCATCTGCCATTCGGGTCGTATACCTGTTTCAAAGTCATCCCAGAACAGCCTCGGATCAGGTGTCGGTGTGGTGGTTGGTGGTATGGCAGTTGGCGTGTTTGTGAGTGGTACCGGTGTTGGTGTGTTAGGCACTGTAGTGTCAGATGGCCTAGGTGTGGCTGTGTCACTCCGAGCCGAAGTAGTCCCCGTTGAGCTCGGTCGTGGTGTGAGCGAGGAAGACATGCTTGACGCGGGCGGGACTTGCGTTGGCGGCATAGTCGGTGTCGCCAGGGGAAGAGCGAATGTTACGATTGCGGCAAGTAGGGCTACTATCTGTGCAATATCAGCGAGGGTCTTAAGTATGCCCTTGGGGATCCAGCCAATCCTAACAGCGATAAAGAGGACTGCTGCTGTTGAAATAAGGAGAAGTGCTGTGAAAATCCCCATAGGATGCCTCCTTTGCTGCAAGCGTTGAAACTCTCATCAATTTGCTATCGGCTTTACTTCGCGCGGGCATAACTAGTACCCGACCACAAAAGTTTTGATATGTTCGATGCACTAGCCGATCTGACATTTCGAGATCGCGAATGACAAATCATTG
>CAYGWJ010000267.1:0-16606 GCA_964353405.1 uncultured Anaerolineae bacterium | reverse complement strand
TGCGGCCCTCCATAGTAAAAAATAACTTTTCGATCAATTGTCAAGTGTCAATCTAACTTCCCAGGGTTCTGAACCATGCCCAGGCGTGAAACGTGAAAACTCTCGTATCACGTATCACGTTTTACGTATCACGTATCACGTATCACGTATCACGTATCACGTATCACGTTTTACGTATCACGTATCACGTATCACGCCTCATTCAAATCTCAGCGCATCTGCCGCCATCATCTTGCCCATGCGGCGAGCAGGATAGATGCCCGCGAGCAGCGCGGCGAGGACGGCGACCGCCAGCGCTTGCGCAAACGGCTCCCAGCCGACGCTCATCTGCAACGTCCAGCCGAACGAGCGGCGATTGATAATGTAGATCAAAATCACCGAAAGCGCGAATCCGGTGGGCATCGAAAGCACCCCGGCGACTGCGCCCATCAGGCCCGATTCGAGCATCACCAGTCCCCACAACTCGCGCACGGTCAGACCCATCGCGCGCAAGATACCCAGCTCGCGCTGTTTTTCCAGCAAAAGGCTGAGCAGTGCGCTCAACACGCCAATGAACGCGACGACCGTGGCCAGGATTTGCAGCGCGCCCGTAATGGCAAACGTCCGATCAAAGACCGCCAGCGCATCATCGCGCAAGACGGTATTGGGACGGACGAACAGACGTTGAATCGGCCCCAGTTTGTCCTGCAGCTCGCGCGTCACATTATCGGCGCGGACGCTCGGCGCCAGTCGAAGCGACACGGCCGTGATGGCGTCATCGTGCCACAGCCGCCGATAAACCGGCTGTGCCATAATGACCGTGCCCTGGCTCGACGCGTAATCGTAATACACGCCGACGACGCGAAACCTATGGGGGCCATCGGGCGCGGAGAGCGTCACGCTGCTCCCGCGCCGCAGGTTGAACTGATTGGCGAACGGCTCGGACACTATGACTGCATCGCTCTGCATCAGCGTCCACAGCGCCTCGGGAGTTCCTTCGGCCCAGATGAACAAGCGCACACTGCCCAGGTCGGGATTGTTGATCGCGTCTACGTGGACCGGGCCACTCGGCGAATCTACCATCGCCGCGCGCAGTGTATCGGCTCGCGCAACGCCAGACCAGGTCTGTATGATGTTCAACGCCTTGGGGTCAATCTTGCCGAACGCCTGCGTCGCCGTCGTGCTGGGCACCGAGACATAGATGTCGCCGCGCAAGGTCTGCCCCAGCCACACGATGACGGTGCGCCGGAAACTGCCGACCATCAAGCTGACGGCAATCGTCACCGAGACCGCCACCATGAGCGCCGCCACCGCAATCGAAGTGCGGCTCAGAGCGTTGATGACGTTGCGGGGCGCCATGCGTCCGAGCATGCCCCACGCCAGGCCCGTGAGCGGCGACGCGCCACGCATGAGCATCAGCATCGTCACCGGTGCAAGCAACGCAAAGCCCATCACGACGACGAATGTTCCGAACAAGCTTAGCACCAGGTCACGCGTCGGAATCGTCAGCACGCCTGCGCCCGCGACGAACATGACGGCTCCGGCGACGGCAGCCCACATCACGATCTGGCGCGTCTTGGTTTCGATGCCGGAACGCACGAGCGCCGCGCGCGGCGGAACGGTGGCCGCTTCCCAAGCCGGAATCGCCGCCGTGATGACGGTGGCGCAGATGCTCAGCGCCAGTCCTTTGACGAGACTGGTCATGGGGATCTCTACGCCGGTCACGGTGACAGCAAAATACAAATCGTTGATCGTCTGTGTCACCGCGCGCACAGCCCCCTGCCCCATGACCACGCCGAGTCCCACGCCGAGGGCCCCGCCCAGCACGCCGACGATAAAGGCTTCGCCGACCACGAGGATAAAAATCTCGCGGCGCGTCACGCCGAGGCAGCGCAGCGTGCCCAATAGCGGACGGCGCTGGACGACGCTAAACGTCATCGTGTTATAGATGAGGAACATCCCGACGATAAGGGCCATCAAGCTGAGCGCGGTCAGGTTGACGCGAAACGCCGCCGTCATCTGCTCGACCGAGCCACTGCGCGCTTTTACCGGCGAGAGGCGCACGCCTTGCGGAAGCCAGGCGCGGACGCGAGCTACAGCCGCCTCATCGCGCAAGATCAAGTCAATGCGATCCAGCTTACCGAGCTTTCCCGCGAGTTCTTGCGCCGTGGCGATATCGGCCAACACCATCCCATCGAGCGCGCGGCGGCTGAGATCGTCGGATGGCTTGAGGAGACCTGCAACCAAGGCGCCGTGAGAGTAACCATCAATTTCGATGGTGATGGGCGAGCCGGCGGTCAAGCGATACTGGCGAGCAACCTCATCCGAAAGCAAAATTGCGCCAGAGCGAGTGAGCAGGTCCGTCAATCTGCCAATCGCCGCATCGCCTTGCGGCGTCCCCTGGCGGGAATCTGCGTCGAGGTAACTGCGGAACGGCGGCTCGGCAAACGGATCAACGCCCAGCAGTTGCAGCGGGCGATCGCCCAACTGCGGCGAAGACACATACTCGGTGACCATCGGCGCAGATTCGCGGGTCACGCCTTCTCGGCGCAGGCGCGTGTAAATGGCTTCGTCGAGTCCGTCTGGCCCGCCCGTCATTTGATGCGTGGCACGGCCGGTGACAGCCTCAGTGCTCAGCTCAAACGCGCGGCTGGCAGAAGTGTTCGCCAGGTCAATCGAAACGACGACCGCCACACCCAGCATGATGCCGATGATCATCAGCACACTTTGCCAGGGATGGCGGAGCAAGTGGCGCCAGCCTATTCGCTCAAGTATCATTTCACCAGCCGCCCTTCCCGCAAATGCAGAGCACGGTCGGCATATGCAGCAGCGTCATGGCTATGAGTCACCAGGAGCATCGTCTTGCCCGATTGGCGCGTGAGACGATCCAAAAGCTGCATCACGCGGCGGCCCGTCTCTTCGTCGAGGTTGCCCGTCGGCTCGTCGGCAAGAATGAGGGATGGGTCATGCGCCAATGCTCGCGCAATGGCGACGCGCTGCTGCTCGCCGCCTGAAAGCCGATCAGGAAAAGTCTTGCGCCGGTCGAGCAGCTCAACCGATTCCAGCAGACCTTGGGCACGGCGAAGGTCGTCCGGCGTGGTGCGGCCGTTGAGTTCCAGCGGCAGGACAACATTCTCCCACACCGTCAGCGTAGGAATGAGATTAAAGAACTGAAAGATAAAGCCGATCTTGCGGCGGCGAAAGAGCGTGCGCTGTTGATCGTCGAGCGTGGTCAGGTTTTGATCGCCGAACCACACCGAGCCAGAATCAACGCGGTCAATGCCGCTGATGACGTTGAGCAGCGTGCTCTTGCCGCTGCCGCTCTTGCCCAGGATGGCCACGAGCTCGCCTTCGGCAAAGACTGCGCTCATATCACACAAGACGCATCGCTCGTGCGGGCCTTCCATGTAGCTCTTGGCGAGCCGCTCCAGCCGAATGAAACCGCCTCTCTCCTCGACCTGCGGTCGTTTGTCCACTGGCACTTTCTAAATCATCAACGACGTCGCATCCCGTAACGTGCGTTCAAGTGTGTCCACGCCTTCCTGCAGCGTGGCGCCCAGAAAAACACCTGGGACTTGCACTCGCCATTCGGGTTGTTCGGTAAAGATGCGCCCACCGAAAGTGATCACCGGGCGTCTGGCTTCCAACACGCCCGGCAAGTGACGCGGCCAATCGGCCAACGCTTGCGCCGCCGGTTCCGTCGTCGCCACCAGGGCGACTGTAGGCGGCTTGATCTCTTGAATGAGACTGGCCAAATCTGTCAGCGGGACGGCTTGACCCAGGTAAGCGACCGGCCAGCGGCGGCGGCGCAACAACACGCCCAATATGAGCAGGCCGCCTTCGTGCAACTCGTCGGGCGCGCACGCCAGGAGGATAGGCCGAATCGGGTACACGGGTGGACCAGACATGGTCCACATGATCAAGCGATGCCGCACATAGTGAGTCGCCAGGTGCTCCGTCGCCACGCTCGCCCGCCCTTCCGTCCAGGCTTGACCGATATCGCCCAGCGTCGGCACAATGGCTTGCAGGATGATGCTCTCCAGCGAGAGGGTCGCCATCGCCTCGCCAAGAATTTGGTCGGCCTTGTCCGTGTCATGCGCCAGCAAAGCCCCGGTGAGTCGTTCGCGTAAGACGGGCAACGATGGCTCGTTCGTTTTGCGGGCGGCAGAGATCGGCGTGACCATCGGCACTTCAGGAAAGCGGCCTTGGCGTTCGAGGTGCTGTAGAGCGCGCACGGCCTGCCCGGCCTGCATTCCCTCGTCACTGCGCGCCTTGATCCAACGCAGACTCGCCACATCTCGTTCCGAGTAAAGGCGATGACCACCGGCCGTGCGGGCTGAATGCGGAAAGCCATAGCGGCGCTCCCAGATGCGCAGGGTCGCCATCGGGATGCCCGTCATCCGTGTAACCGCGCCAATGTTGTAAAGAGGTTCTTCGCTAGGAGCCTGGATAGTTTCGGGTTGACTCATCTTGGTCCTCACTGCTTGTATTGACCAAGATTATAGCACAATATCTAAAGCGTGTCAAATAAACATATACAAAACAATTTCAATACATTGACATAGAGCACATCTAACATGAATGAAACCATGATCAGTCGGACAACTCGCTTTTATAGCGGTTTCCGATTGCGTATACGGTCAACTGGATTCGAGCCTTGAGGCGGTTCCGGCTAAAGCCTCGAATCCAGCCCGTACACTCAGGAACTCGCTCTAATCCGGGACGGCGTGAGAGGCTGCTCAAGCAACACACGGAACCGCTCGACGCGATCTCCCACTTGCACATAGCGCCCGAGCAAGCTGTATCCATAGTGGTAATTGAACACGTAATCGCCGTGACTTGCTTGGCCAACCACTCGCGGCGAAGTTCGTCGGCAATCGCGGCAATGTCGTGCAATAATGCTTCGGCATCGCGGTGCAAATCGGCGGGCGGGAGATTGCCTTCGGCCTCAGCCTCAGCTTTCCACTCCGGCGGGCCAAAGTAAGCGTCAATAAAGCCCGGGACAAGACGCTCGATGTGGAATGCCAGGCGGAGGTAGGCACGGCTGACGCCTTGCCCCAACCTTGGCGTCAAGGTATACTGAGGGGCGCGTCCAACCCACATTACCCAAGACAGAGGTGAGTCATGCAACTCGACGCTGTACGCCGGGTGTTTCGAACTCTGAACCGCTACTTTATGGTTCCCATGTTTCGCCTGGGATTGGGGTCGTTCATCGTCAACCCCTTCTCCGGCTACATCATGGTGATTAGGACCATCGGGCACAAGTCGGGCCAGACACGCTATGCGCCCATGAACTATGCCATCCAGGAGGGAAACGTCTACTGTATGGCCGGGTTTGGACAGATCACTCACTGGTACCGCAACTTGCGCGCCAATCCCCGCGTCGAGCTGCTGATGCCGGGCGGGAACATTACGGGTATCGCTGAACAAGTCACCGACCCGGGCGAACGCCTGCGCGCGCTGCGGCAGATTCTCAAGAACGGCGGCCTGGCGGGCTTGTTTATGGGGTTCAATCCGCGCACTGCGCCGGACGAGCAAGTGATCGAAAAATGCGGGGGCCTGCCCGTCATCCGCATCCGCCCGGCGGGCATCACGCGTGGCGCGGCGGACCCGGGCGGCTGGCTGTGGCTGCTGTGGGCCGGCGTTGCCGCGGCGCCGATCTTGATGCGCTGGTTTGGCAAGAAACGCAAGTGCTGCTAGGAGAGTACGAATATGACCATCACCACCCCTGAATGGGTAAAGGACGCTGTCTTTTACCAGATTTTCCCCGATCGCTTTGCCAAGAGCACACGCGTGAAAAAGCCATCGAACCTGGAGCCGTGGGACACCCCGCCGACGATATTCGGTTTCAAGGGCGGCGACTTGGTCGGCGTGGCGGAGAAACTCGACTACCTCCAAGACCTGGGCATCACCGCGATTTACTTTAATCCCATCTTTGCCGCGACTGCCAACCACCGCTATCACACGTTCGATTATTACAGCGTTGACCCGATCCTGGGCGGCAACGCGGCGCTGCGCGAGCTGATTGACAAGGCGCACCAGCGGGACATTCGCATCGTGCTGGACGGTGTGTTCAATCACGCCAGCCGAGGCTTTTACCAGTTCAATCACGCGCTGGAAAACGGCGCGGCCTCGCCCTACCTGGACTGGTTCTATTTCAACGACGAGTGGCTCAAGACCGGCCGCCCGCTGGACGCTTATCCGCGCCGGCACACCAGAGGCGACAGCCTGGAGACGCTGGGCTACAAGGCATGGTGGGACCTGGCCGCGCTGCCCAAGCTCAATACCAACACGCCCGCTGTGCGCGAGTTCATCTTTGACGTGGCAGAATACTGGCTCGACCTTGGCGTGGACGGTTGGCGACTGGACGTGCCCGGCGAAATTGACGACGACGCGTTTTGGCGCGAGTTCCGCCGCCGCGTCAAGGGCCGGAATCCCGAAGCGTATATCGTAGGCGAACTATGGGATGACTCGCACCGCTGGCTGCAGGGCGACCAGTTCGACGCGGTCATGAACTATCTCTTCACCAAGCCGGTGCTGGGTTACTTTTGCGACGACCTTGACGTGAAAGAAGTTCACCGGGCGGGCGGCTATCAGAGCGTCAGGCCGCTCAATCAGCGCGAGTTCACCGTAGCCATCGATCGTCTGCTGGCGATGTATGACCCGGCCGTGACAGAAGTCCAACTCAATCTGCTGGATAGTCACGACACGCCGCGTTTCATCACCTGCGCGCGCGGCGACGAAAGCGCGCTGAGGCTGGCGGCGCTGTTCATGTTCACCTACCCCGGCGCGCCCAGCATCTATTATGGCGACGAGATCGGGCTGGAGGGCCAGCACGACCCTGACTGCCGCAGGACTTTTCCGTGGGACGAGAACCGCTGGAATCACGGTCTGCGCGATTTCTTTAAGCGGTGCATTGAACTACGCAAGGCGCATCCGGCGTTGCGGCGGGGATGTTACACGGTGCTGTGGTCCAAGAATGACGTGTACGCCTACGCGCAGCAACGGGATGGCGAGACCGTCATCGTCGCGCTCAATCTCAGCCGCGAGACGCGCCATGTGGCGCTGCCTGTCAAGGGCGTGGTAGAGAACCAAACCGCGCTGCGGGATGTTTGGGGTTCTAGTGTATTTACCATCGCGCGGGGCAAGCTGCACGACCTCAAGCTGGCCCCGCGCAGTGGATTGGTATTGACTGGGGTGGAATAAAAGACCCTCATCCCCAGCCCTTCCCCCGTCGAGCCAACACCGCTCGACAGGGGAAGGGAGCCAGCCCCAGCTCTTCCCCCGTCGAGCCAACACCGCTCGACAGGGGAAGGGAGCAGCCCCCCTCCTCTGTCCCGCACTTTTGCAGAGCGCTCCATAGCAGAGCGGAGCGGGTGCGGGACAGTGGAGAGTCAGGGTGGGGTCTACTTTTGCGCTTTCTTTTTCTCTTCTTCCACCAGCATCCGGCGCAAGACCTTGCCCACCATCGTCTTGGGCAATTCCTGCCGGAACTCGACCGCGGTCGGCACTTCGAACTTGGCCAGTTCCTTCTTGCAAAAGTCAATGATTTCCTGCTCGGTGAGCGTCTCGCCCGGCTTGGGAACGATCCACACCTTGATCGTCTCGCCACGGTGCGGATCGGGGATCCCGGCAGCCGCCACATCAAAGACTTTAGGATGTTCCTTGATGACTTTTTCGATGTTAGTCGGGTAGATGTTGAACCCGCCCGCGATGACCATGTCCTTCTTGCGGTCCACGATGTAAAAGTAGCCGTCCCCGTCCATCTTGGCAATGTCGCCCGTGTAGAGCCAGCCGTTGCGAAGAACATTGGCAGTTTCAGTGGGCATGTTCCAATAGCCCTGCATCACGATCGGGCCTTTGAGACACAGCTCGCCGATTTCCCCAACGCCCATCTCTTTATCCGGATCATCCAGGCTCACAATCTTGCAATCCACATCGGGCAGAGGCAAGCCAATGCTGCCGACGCGATTTTCGCCATAGATTGGGTTGCAGTGGCTGGCTGTGGGAGCTTCGGACAGTCCATAGCCTTCGCGCAGCCGACCGCCGGTCAACTGCTCGAACTTGTGCTGCGTCTCGGGCATGAGCGGCGCGCTGCCGCTGATGCACGCCTTGACCGAGCGGATGTTGTATTTGCTCAGATCGGGATAGTTGTTGATGGCGTTGTACATTGTCGGCACACCGGGGAAAATGCTAGTGTGAAAAGTGTTGATCGCGGATAAAACGTTTTCCATATCACGCGGGTTAGGGACGAGCACCAGAGTCGCCGCGGCTGCCAGGCCAAAGTTCATCGCGGCCACCATCCCATAGACGTGAAACAACGGGATGGCGCACAGCACAACTTCGCGGCCTTGTTGAGTGTCGGGCAGGAATGACTTGATCGCCAGCGTATCCGCGACGAGGTTGCGATGCAACGCCACCGCGCCCTTGGAGACGCCGGTCGTCCCGCCCGTGTATTGAAAGATGGCAATGTCATCCGGGCCGATGTCCAGCCTGGGCCGGTCGGCGGGTGTGCTCTGCGCGATCAAGTCCGCCATCCACACGTCGCCGCCGGTCAGTGTGGCCGCGTGCTCGGCGGCGGTGTGCTTGTTGAGCGGGAACAGCGTCTTGAGGAATCCGCCCATATACTCGCGAATATGCGAGACGACGACCTTTTTGATCTTGGTTTTGGGCTGGACCTCTTTGACGCGCGCGTAAAAGTTGCTCGTCGCCAGGATCAATTCCGCGCCGCAGTCGTTGAACTGGTATTCCATCTCGCGCGCGGAATAGAGCGGGTTGGTGGCGACGACAATGCCTCCGGCTTTCATGATGCCAAAGTAGGCGATGACGAACTGGGGCGAGTTGGGCATAAAGATGATGACGCGGTCGCCTTTCTTGACGCCGAGCTTGGCTAGCGCGCCCGCCAGCCGGTCCGTCATCTCGTTGAGGGCGCGGTAATCCATCTTGCCGCCGGTCAGCCCGTCGAGCGCTCCTTTCATCGCGCGAGGCTTGAAGATGAGGGCAGTGTTGTTGGGATATTCGCGGGCGGCCTGTTCCAAAAAACCGAACAGTGGAATCTTGGGGTACGGCTCCAGGCTATGGGGAACGCCTTTGTCGTACTTGATAAACCACGGCTTGTGCTCCATGTCATCCTCCTGTTGCTAAAACGGCTGCACGATGTTGAGTGCGAATGGAGAATTATCTGGCGATGTGGCCTCCTCCTCGAATGATGGCTGAACCGGTGCTATTAGTATAACGTAAGTGAGATGCGCTTGTCAAGTAGGGGCGCGGTCACCTCGCCCCGCCCTGCCGAAAAGCAACTGCCGCTGGCGCGAAGGAGATACGCCAGCGGCATAACCCAAAGGAGACAAGCCCTGGTTGTAGGCTGAGATTAGAGCTTGACTCGCTTCACCGCCACCGTCACAGGCTGCCCAGCCAGCTTGAACGATTCGGATTTTTCGCCGCCCGGCGCGTCGCTGGCCTGCAAGCTCACGCTGAGCGTTTCGGCCTTGATATAGTCAGCCCATGCAGTGATGGCCTGAGCCACATCCCCTTCGGCCCGATACTCGGTCTCGATGCGATCGGAAAGCTCAAAACCGGCCTCCTTGCGAAGGGTCTGGATGTGGCGCACGACCTCTCTCGCGCGCCCTTCGGCCAGCAACTCGGGCGACAGGTGTGTATCCAGCGCGACGACCACACCGCCCTCAGCCTGCACGGCCAAACCTTCGCGCGGCTGCGCCTGGATCAGCACTTGCTCCGGCGCGAGTTGGACGGATTGACCCTCTAGTGTCAGTGTGAGCGGTAGACCGGCTCGCAGTGTGTGCACGGCTGCGTACGGTTCGAGCGCCTCAAGCGCCGCGCGCACCGCCGGGAACTGTTTGCCAAACTTTTTACCCAGCACACGGTTATCGGGCAAGAGCTTGTAACTCACCAGGTCTTGCTCGCGCTGCGCAAACTCGACCGTCTTGACGTTCAACTCATCGGCCACGATATCGGCCAGCCGGGAGATGCCGGCTTTTTGCGCCGCGTCCGCCACGACGAGCGCGCGGCCCAATGGCTGGCGCACCTTGATGTCGGACGCGGCCCGCAGGGCATGACCCAACGTCACGACCTGACGCGCAGCCGCCATGTCAGCCAACAACACGCGATCGTTGTCCTGTAGGGACGTTGCACGCTTCGCGAACGTCTCTACGCCGGGCCAATCGGAGAGATGCACGCTCAGGGGCGACTCGGGATAAACACTGCGCACGAGGTTCTGGTACATCTCTTCGGCCACGAACGGCGTCAGCGGCGCGAGCACGCGCGTGAGCGTGGTCAACACCGTATAGAGCGTGCTGTAGGCTGCATTCTTGTCTGCGTCGGCCTCCGATTTCCAGAAACGGCGGCGGCTGCGGCGCACGTACCAGTTCGACAAGTCGTCCAGGAAAGACTCGACGGCCTGGGTCGCGCGCTGCGCGTCGTAATCGTCCAACGCCGCTGTCACTTTATTGACGAGTTCAGACAGCCGCGCCATGATCCAGTCATCCAACACGCTGAACGTGCCGGGGCGGCCCTCGGCTGGCGTCCAGCCGTCCACGTTCGCGTACATTACAAAAAACGAATAGACGTTCCACAGCGGGATGAGGAATCGCCGCCGCACATCGTCCATCACGTGATACCCAAAGAGCATGTCCGACTCGGGCCGCTGGCAGCAATACGCCCAGCGCATCACGTCCACGCCGGCGGTGTCGGCCGCTTCGTTGAACTCGATCATATTGCCGCGCGACTTGTGCATCTCGCGGCCATCTTCGGCCATTAACGTGGCAAAGCCAAAGATCGTCCTGGTGGGCGGGCGGCGCTCCAGCACCGTGCTCATCGCCAGCAGGCTGTAGAACCAGTTGCGGAATTGGCCTGGGAACGATTCGGTGATGAAATCGGCCGGGAACCATTTCTGCCAGTAAGCGCGGTCGGTGCGATAGCGCAGGGTCGAATAGGCCACGACGCCCGCGTCGAGCCACGGGTTGCCCACATCGGCGATGCGGCTCATCGGCTGGCCGCATTTGCTGCAGGCGACCTTGACGGCGTCCACCCACGGGCGGTGTGGCGTGTGCCCATCGAACCGCTCCCAACCTTCGACGGCGCGCGTGTGCAGTTCCTCTCGGCTGCCCATCACCTCAAAGTGACCGCACGCGGAGCACGTCCAGATGGGCAAGGCCAAGCCCCAGTAGCGTTTTTTGCTGATCATCCAGTCGTGCATATTGCGCAGCCAGTCCATCTCACGGTCGTATCCAAAGGGCGGAAGCCACCGAATCTGGTCAATCACGTCCATCATCTGGTAGCGCAGGCTGGCGTTCTTTTCTTCTTCCGTCAGTTGCTCGCGCGGCTTGTCATAGGTCGGGCCCATGCTGATGAACCATTCGTCCACCAAGCGAAACACGAGCGGCGTGTGACAGCGCCAGCATTCCGGGTAGCGGTGACGGTAATCTTCCAGGCGATAAAAGCGTCCCTTGCGCTTGAGGTCTTGCACGATCGGTTCGAGCGCCGCCGTCACATCCAGGCCGGTGAGCCAGCCAAAGCCATCCACATAAACGCCGTACTCGTCCAACGGCGCGAGGACGGGCAGGTTGTGAGACTTGCCCAATTGCATGTCTTCTGCGCCGCAGCCGGGTGCGATGTGCACGATGCCCGTGCCTTCTTCCTCGCCCACTTCGCTCCACAAAATCACGTGATGGCCGGCGGCGGAACCAGATGATTGTTGCGCGGGCAAATCGTCAAACGGACCCTCATAGGTCCAGCCTTCCATCTCGGCGCCGCCGAGCTCGCCCAGGACCTGGTAGCTGCCGACGAGCATGTGCAGGCAGCCCTTGCTCAAATAGAATACCTCGTCGCCTTGCTTGACCCGCACATACGTCAGATGCGGGCCGACGGCGGCGGCCACGTTGCTCGTCAACGTCCACGGCGTCGTCGTCCACACCAGCAGCGCTTCGCCGGGCCGCTCGCGCAGCGGGAAGCGCACCGTGAGGCCGGGGTCGGTACGCTCGATGTAACCTTCAGTCACAATCTCGTGCTGGCTGATGCCAGTGGCGCAGCGCGGGCACCACGGCATCACGTCGCGGCCTTTGTAAATCCAGCCGCGCTCGCTGCAGCGCTTGAGAAAGCCCCAAATCTGATAGTTGTTCTCGTTGGAAAAAGTGAAATAACTGCCGCCCAATTCAGGCAAGCCCAATCGCCCGACGAGCTGCTCGACGGTGTCCGTGACCGGGCCGAGCGGCCCATCGAGCGTAAGCGTCTCTTGCGGCGATTCGACAATCTTGCGCGAGAGCAGCTCGAGCGTCTCGGGATCGTTCCAATCCATATTCATGCCCAGCCGGATGGATTGCAGAGTCTGAACGCTGGCAAAGTGCAGCACGCGGCTCTTGCACAGGCGCACGAATTCGTCCAGGCCGTACGCCTCGATGTCGCGCTTGGATGTAAAGCCCAATTCCTTTTCGACGTTGACCTCGACCCACAAACCCTGGCAGTCAAAGCCATTCTGCCAGCGCTCGTCCAGGCCGCGCATGGCCCTGAAGCGTTGGTACACGTCCTTGTAGGTGCGGCCCCAGGCGTGATGCGCGCCCATCGGGTTGTTGGCCGTGATGGGGCCATCCAGGAATGACCAGGTGGGCCGTCCGGCGAGTTTCTTGCCCAGCCGGTCAAATACGCGGTTCTCTCGCCAAAAGCGCAGCGTGTCCCGCTCCATGGCGGGAAAGTCATGTGCCATTACGGGTTGAAACATTCTTCTCTCCTCAGTTCAAGTCGCAGGTCGCAGGATGCAAGATGCAGGATGCAGGATGCAGGATGCAGGATGCAAGATGCAGGACGCAGGATGCAGGATGCAGGATGCAAGATGAATCGTGCGACCTGTTACTTATCCTTGAAAGAAAAACGCTCTCGCCTCAAGCAGAGACGAGAGCGCGCGGCTCCCGTGGTACCACTCTGATTACCGACGCCGCTACGGCAGCATCGGCCACTCTTGGTCGGCGACCATCATCGCCGCGTCTGGATAACGGTAGACGAGTCCGGCTTTCTTACTGAGGCTTGCATCTGTCACCCTGAGCCGCAAGGCGGCGAAGGGTCTCGGCTATTTGTGCAAGAGATTCTTCGCCGCTTCGCGGCTCAGAATGACAAAGGTCCGTTCAGATCGCAGCTCCGGAGGGATTTTCGGCGCGCGTCCGGCGCCTGGCTTGCACCTGTCCCAGGCTCGCTATGCTCGTGCGCGGCGCTTACTCTTCTCCATCATCGCCCGTGGGCGCATTCTCCCATAACTCGCGGCGCATGTCAAGCGTCAGCGTTTGCCCCGCCATCGCGCCAGTGTGCCGCCGTCGTTAAAACTCATCGGCATCAACGCGCCTAGCGTCATCACAAAAAAGCTGTCAAGGGAAAGGAACAGAACCAGCAACCATAACAGTCCATCGAGAGAGCGCAGCGCCCACACGAGGAGCGTTGCCGCCAGGCTCAACAGCAAGCTTGCCGTCGGGCCGCCCAATGCGCGCCGAATGTGAAGGGCCGCCGGCAGTGACGGCTCATCCGGTGGATAGAGGGACGTGCTCAACACACCCCAAAACCGGATGCCCGTCATGGGATGGCCCACGCGCCGAGCGGCCCAGGCGTGACCCAATTGATGCACGAATTCGGAAGCCCAATGCAACACGACTGCCATCACGGCGCCGATCACGACGTTGAACGGCGACAGCCCGAGCCATATGGCAACTCCGCTCAACACAACCCATAACACCATCGAGCCGACGATGGCCGACGGAACGGCGCTGAGCTTGAGGCTGACAACTTGACCTAGTTTGATTTCGTTCACGGACGTCTCCTTTGGCTGTTCGGCGCCGGTTGTGAAGGTTACGCCCTCACAATCGTGCAAGTCTCGGTCAGGCTAAAACCGCGCTTGCGAAGCTCGGCTGCATACAACGGGCCCGGCACCGCAACCTCGGCCGGGTTGACGCCGCGGGGCGTCACACCGTGAGCGTTCATGATGGCCTTGATAGAGCCATCCCAGCCGGTGGTGCGCTCCATCGCCGTGAAACCCGTGGCTTCATCGAAGCGGTCAATCAAGTCGAGCAGCACTTGCGCCGGGCGCCCATCCTTTTTCCCTTTCGCCAACACACGGACGATGACCAGGTCTGGCTCACCCGGTTTGGCGCGCAGCTTGGGATCGAGCAATGTGTGAAGCAACTGCCTGGGCGAGACCTTGACGCCTTGGACCTCGACCGGCTCGGTTTCGAGCAGACCCGCTTCCATGTAAGCTTTCCACTGGGCAAAGTGACCCGGCCAGCGTAGAGTCTTGTTCCACAAAGTCTTGAGCTTGCCTTCAAACGTCCACGGCATGGTGGATGTGCCGCCGCCCGCGACGAACGCTTCCATCTTGCCAATCGGCTGCGGGAACTCGACGATTTCGTAATCCTCTTCCTTGAAGGTTGGCACTTGCTCAAGCTTGCCGTTACGGATAAAGTTCGCCACGCCATAATACTCATTGGTCAAGCCGGCAATGTTAAAAGTCAGGATGTAGTTAAAAGGCGGCCTGGGGTACAACGCGTTGCCGCCGTCCCACAGCATGATTTCTTCGGTCTCGTCTAGAAGCGACATGGCATAGACCGTGAGGCTGGTGCCCATGCCCGGCACCTGGCCGCAGTCGGGAATGATGGCGATGCCGGCTTGCTTGGCCTGTGGGCTGAGCTTTATCTGTTCGCGCACCAGGTCCGTATTGCCGCCCAGATCGGTCATGCAAGCTTTGGCTTCAATTGCCGCACGAGTGATGCCGGGATTGTGCCAATACGGCACGGCAGACAGAAACGAATCCACCTGTTCCAGGAACGCCTTGAGTTGATGTTGATCCGTCACGTCCACCTGGTGCGCCCCGGCGATCTCTTGGCCGATCAACTGGTTGACCCGCGCGGCGGATTTCCGCGCCGCCTCAAGGCTGATGTCTCCGATCAGCACTTGTCCCGCGTCGCCGAATTTGGCCATGTCGTAAGCGGCCGCCGTCCCTTGCCGCCCTCCCCCCAGAACTGCGTATGTGATGCTCATGTTCGATGCCTCCTTTCATGGTCATACTTGACGAGAAATCGGCTCAGAATTTCAACGCCCTCAGGCAGACGCGCCATGACCACGCGGTCGAGGTTATCGGTCGGCCGATGAAAGCCGGTCTCTTTCAGGCGGCGGTCAAACGTGCCCAGGACGCCGGTCGGGATGCCCGCCGAGACGAATGAAAACCCGTCGCTGTTGATCGGGCCAACCGGGCGAGCCGGCTGGCGTGTGACCTCTTGGACCGCTTGCGCGAGCAGGGCATTGACGTGCGGCGAAAGCGGCCTGAGGCCGAACGCAGTGCCGTCGTGCTCCCAGTAGATATAGCCGCCGTCCTGGCCCATCACTTCCAGATTGAGCGCCATCGCGGGCAGCCGCCACGCCCGGCCGCGCACATAGGCGCGCGAGCCTTGCATCTGGACTTCTTCGCCCGCAAAGAGGGCGATGGTGATTTTGGTATTAGAGATTGGAGATTGGAGATTCAGTTGACTGGCCAGTCCAAGCAAGATGGCACAGGCCGCGCCGTTGTCCACTGCGCCCTGGCTCGGCTGCAGCAGGCGACCGGTGGATAGGTTCAGTCCCAGGCCAAAGGCGAGGAACAACATGGGCAAGGTCAGCACCACACCAAGCCCAAAGATGAGATTGGCGTAGATCGGCGACTGGCTCCGCACGAGTCCCTCGGCCACCCCCAACACTCCCAACAAGACCGTCAGCACAATGCCCAAGCGCAATCGAAGCACAAAGAACATGCGCTGAAAATGGTCGAGGAGCTCGGTCTTGCTATCATAGTGTGCGGATAACACTACTTCCTGACTGGCCCCGCTGGGCGGATCGAACTCGATCAAGATATTTTCGCCACGCCGCGCGCCCAGCCACGAGATGACGGGCAAGTTGAAGCGCACGTCGAGCGTGCCGCCGGCGAGTCCGACGAACGCGATGAGGAGTGCGGGCCAGCCCCAACGCAGCCAGATTGCGGCAGCCAGCAGCATGCGCGAGAGAATGATCCACACGCCGATGGATTCAAAGAAATACGGATAGAGGCGAAAGCTGTGGAGGCGATATGGAATGCCGCGCTTGTCCAGCCAGTCGAGCAAGGCGCGTTTGGTTTGTTCGATCGCCGCGCTGCCGTTCGGGCGCGGGCGGGAGAGGATGGACATCAGGTCGGTATAGTCAGTCATGATTACTTGCACAAGAATCCCGCAAATGAATTTGCGGGCTGCCATTCCAAACCTGCTAAAGCAGGTTGGGCGGCCCAACACTGTTGGGTCACCCAACGCGCTTGAGCGCGTTTTTTGTCTCAGGACGCGAATTCATTCGCGGCGTTGAACCCCAAATGAATTTGCGGCCTGGCATTCCAAACCTGCTAAAGCAGGTTGGCCGGCCCAACACCGTTGGGTGACCCAACGCGCTTGAGCGCGTTTTTTGTCTCAGGGCGCGAATTCATTCGCGGCGTTAAATCCGGGATGGCTCACAATCAGATTGACACTTTTCCATATGCGCCTGTTGGGCGATAATAGGCCACCAATCCCAGTTTGTCAGGAGTCTTCCGATGGCCAAACGCAGCCACATGTCCCTTGAAGACCGCATTGCCATAGCCACC
>CAYGWJ010000266.1:0-3401 GCA_964353405.1 uncultured Anaerolineae bacterium | reverse complement strand
AGATTCATGTGATAACCAATCGGCACAAACTCGGTGGACATGGCCACCAGCATCGCGGCCGCCATCACGCCCACGCGCGGCACAGACCGGCGAATGTCTCCCCGCCTCAGTCGCCGCGTCGCCCAGCCCAACAGGAAAGCTGCGCTTATCCAGCCCAGCACGATCAACCAGGCTGGCATCACACCATCAGGAATGTGAATGTGAGACATGGTTCTCCTCGCTCTCGCGATCCGTCCGGCGGTCCAGGCTCTGCGGCACGGCCGATCTGGAACGGGTACACTCCGGGTAGTGAGAGGCCACTGTGCTCCAAAAGCGAGCGCCGTGACGCTCTACCCGTTGTGCCAGCCCGCTGGCGATCAGAGCCTGCAATGCTTCTTCCACCTGCCCCGGCGTCCAGCGTTCCAACGCGCGCACCAACTCGTCCTCACGCATGGGGTGACGGGTGATGATGCTTACGATAGCATCCACTAGTGTATTGTGCCCCGATAGATCAAAGATACCTCTTGCTGGATGCACCACCTGGGCAATGTCGCCTAGAATTGCTGTCGCCCGCATCAATCCTGTTTCGTCCGGCGGCTGCACCCACGGTTCAGCCGGCGGGCGGATAGGCAAGTTGATGTGCACCTGGTCAGGTTCAATGCGCTGCAAAGCAGCCGCAATACCGCGCAAAGCGTCTTCCGTGTCGTTCAAGCCTTTGACTAGCATGACCTCGATCCACAGCTTGCCATGATATACTTGGCGAAATGCCGTCAGCCCATCCACCAATCGCTTGAACGTCAGCCGGGGCCAGGGACGATTGATCTTGCGATACAGTTGCGCATTGCCCGCGTCGAGCGTGGGCAGCACTGCATCGGCGGCGGACAGCTCATGCCGGACTTGTGGCAAGTACAACAGCGAGCCATTGGTGATCACCGCCACCGGCAGATCGGTCATCGCCTTGACCTGGCGGATCAGCCGACCCAGGCCGATATGCAAGGTTGGCTCGCCCGAACCGACGAACGTCACCCAGTCAATTTCGCCGGGCGCATGAGCGGTCAGGGCTTGCCTGACCTCTGCCAGGATTTTTTCACGCGGCACATACTCGCGCCGTTCATTAACCAGCGGAACCGTGCGCCCCAACTGGCAATAGACGCAATTCCAGTTGCACGTCTTGAGCGAGATAGGATCAATCCCCAACGACTTGCCTAGCCGCCGCGAAGGGACCGGCCCGAAAACAAACACGATACCCCCCTAACGAAAGAACGCCTGGCCCTGGAACGCAAAAGCATCGCCAGCCTTGGCAACGCAGCAAGGACGCATCGGCGGCAACTCGTCGTTAGAAAAGTAGCACGCCGCCAGGCTTTCCTCCATATCCGGCCTGAGTTCGCCTCCCACGATCCGGCACTCAAAGAAAATCGTCACCGGCTGCACCTGGTCGCCGTTGGGATACACAAAAGCATACTCTGGCGCGGAGTAGACGCCGATGAGCATTGTCGGCTCGACCTCCAGCCCGGTTTCCTCGTGCACCTCGCGTACAACGGTGTCGGCGATCCGCTCGCCCGGTTCCATCGCGCCGCCGGGAAAGCCCCACAGGTTATATCCATCGCTGCGCTGCAAAAGCAGGATGCGGCCCTCTGTATCCCGAATGCAGGCTGCGGCCGATGGCCCCAACAGCAAATCGTGCCCGACGCACTCTCGCAAACGGGCGAGGTAACCGGTTATTCCCATGCTCACCCTTCTGTCTTCTCCGTTGCCTGGCCGCTGGCGCGCTCGCCCGCACGCCGGTCGGCAATGGCCTCTGGGAGCGTGTTCACCGTCAGCTTGGCGCAGTGGTGCTTGGCTTCAGGCAGGCCGCCCAGGGCCGCCATCAACTCCTCTGGACTGATCTTGCCGGCCGCCTCCATAGATCGCCCGCCGTGTCTCCGCAACGACCATGGATGATCCCACGGGCATCTGGCTCAGACATACGACTCATGGTCGCCAAAGGCATTCGCCAGGGCGAGATGGGCGCACTTGCCGGTGCAGTGGTTGACGACGCGGCACTCAATCGTAAGCCCGGCGTGTCTCTTCATCTGTCAAGATATGTCGGATGCGCTCCTGCCCCCTGGCGGACTCCCAGGTTCCGAGTTGCAGGTGAATCACGTAATAGTTCTGTGGGATGGGATGGGTACCGATCACCACCTCCATTTGGTATTTGGCCGGGATAAAGTCACAAAAGGCATCCAGCCGTGGACAGGGCGGATAGCCGACGGCCAGGCCGGTCGCCAGATGGATGACCTCCGCGCCATTCTTTTTCATCTCAGCGGGCGCATATTCCACGTTGCCGCCCGGGCACCCGCCGCACGTGGTGTAGCCTACCAGTTCGACTGGCTCGCCCTGGTAGCGCGCAAAAGCGCCCTGGCGGTTTCGCAAGGCTCTCAAGCACTTGCCGCCGGCGCAGGTGTGATAGCGATCGCAGATGATGATGCCGATCTTTTTCATGGTAGATACTCCTTCAGAGTGAACATCAGCTGCGGTTCAGGCTCGCCGTCAACCTGCCGTCAGTTCGTCCAGCCGCCGCCTCGCTTCGTCCAACTGTCGGCGCAACTCGATAGTCGTTTCCTTCAAAGTGGCGATTTCCTCCTCGCGGGAACCGGCCGGGACAGACGAAGGCGGTGGCACGCTTGGCGTGGGAGGCGCGGCGGCGCGCCCGCCCATTCCCATGCCTTGCCCCATCCCCCTTCCTCGCCCCATACCTCGCCCCATGCCTCTTCCTCGTCCCATGCCGCGCCCCATTTCCATCCCTTGTCCCGCGCTTGTACCAGCCCCAGCCTGGGCGTTGGGGATAGCGATGGGCTGCAGTTTTCCGGTCTTGAAGGCCTCAACCGCATCTCGCACCGTCCCGTCTTCGGAGCGGTAGATCGGCACACCGGCGGACTGGAAGACTTGAAGAGCATTGGGACCCACATTGCCGGTCACCACCGCTTGGGCGCCTCTCTCGACGACGAGTTGGGCGGCTTGGATACCGGCTCCGCTGGAGGTGGCTATCGCCGGGTTCTCGATGGCCTCGAACTGCAGAGTCTCTGTCTCTACAAGGACGACCATGGGGCAGCGCCCAAAGACGGGGCTTGTCGGCGCGTCAAGGTTTGCGCCGTTCGATGTAATCGCTATCTTCATCTGTGTTCCTCCACATGATATGTGCAATCAAGCCAAGGCGGGTCACTCGCCGCTGCAATCAGCGCCTTGAGCCGGGGGAAGAGGGCGAGCGCCTGGCGCAGGAAACCGGGATAGCAATCCAGGTAGGTTTTCACGGATTAGATGCCCGCGAAAATGGGCGCCGTCTTTTGCTGCGGAGTGTGCTCCATCACATGCTGAGCAATCGGCTCGAATAACGGCGAGGTGTATGCCTCGATCTCGCCCGCGTCGCACAAGCACGCCAACTC
>CAYGWJ010000265.1:0-20463 GCA_964353405.1 uncultured Anaerolineae bacterium | reverse complement strand
ACTCTCACCCTGGTCTGCCGGGGTCGCCTGTCTCGCGAAGACAAACGCGACTGGGCAGAGCATACCAGAGTCTTCCCCGGTTGTCAGGTCGGGGGAGCGGGCCGATCATGCCCGCATCCGAGGTTTATTTTATACGAGGTGATAGTCAATCACAGGCGGCTCGGCCTCTCCAGGCGCAGGTCGCAAGAACTGTTCGGGGCGCTGCTCCAGGATCAATGCGAGCAGCATCGCTTTCTTGCGCAGAGGGTCTTCTTTGTATCCACTGACGTGCGCGAGCCTTTCGAGTAGTGCACCGCGCGGCTGGGTGGAGGCGGCGACGGCGCTCAGTATCTCTTGTGGCGTCCAACGGAGCGATAGCATGTCTTGACCATAGACGCGCGCTATTTCCAGGTGCAACTCAAACGCCGGCATCGGATTTGTGCCGTCATCGCAACGAAACACCTCAGCCAGCTCGACCTGGGTAAGCGCCGCCTGACGAGCAGGCGAGAAGAAATCGGGATCGCTCTCAAGCTGACGCCGGTAGGCGCACCACAGATAGTCGGAGCCTTTGAGCCATTCACCCTCAATGGGGGCGATGAGCGGATGGTGATAGCGCCCATCACGCATCTCCCAAAAGCCAAACTGTTGCAGCGTCGCGGCAAAGAAAAAGTCGAGCGTCAGAGGATGACCGACAGGCGGAAATTGCGGGCCGACAAACGCGAGGGGCTTCATGTCGGGCAATGCCCGAATGAGGCTGGCTACGTGGGCGATCTGGCCCGGATTGATCGCCACACGTGTATCCGGTGATTTATCCATCTACCAATACTGCTCTGAATTCATCTATATACTCGGGATGGCGCTCCTTGATCTCTTCGATGCCCTGAAGAATCAATTCGTTGCCAGCATCGAAATCCCCGTGCGCGTGCATAAGCTGTCCGCGATGTTTGTGATTCCAGGCAATACCCAGGTCGTCGCCAGCCTCTTGGTTACGCTGTTCCGACTCTTTGAGCAGTTCTTCCGCTTCGTCGTACTCTTGAAGTGAGATCAGAACGTCTATCAGACGAGTGAGCTCAATCCGGATGCCACGGATGCTGTGGAGTTGCCTAGCGATTGTTAGCGCCTCTCGGAGGAATTCCTCAGCCTTGATCTTCGCTGATTGCTTCAAGAGAGGATGTGCCGCTAATCTTCCCATGTGGCTAAGACAGACTTCGTGCTTATAGCTGTCTCCCATTGCTTGAGCAATCTTGTCAGCTGACTGATGGAGTTTATAGGCATCTTCGATGCGGTTTTCCTTACGTGCGATCACTCCAAGGTGACTGGTGCATTCAAAGACCAATTCTTGTGCGTCTAGCAATCCCTCTTGACCGTTTTCTGGTCGTCCCGCTAGTTGTTCTGCGATTGCGCAGGCTTGTGAGAAATGTTCGAGCGCAGCCGCCCAATCCTTTGTTCGCCGCTCGACTTGCCCGATGCGTAAGAGACAGTTGGCTTGGACAAGTTCATCGTGTATATGTTGAGCCAGATCCAATGCCTCGTGGTAGCACGTTGCTGCAAGTTTGTAGTCATGGGTGGCTTGATGATAGGCCAACCGACCTTGCTGAATCAGGATTTGTGCTTTACACCGGCTCCAGTCCTGCGCCTGGTCGGGTACGCCATCAGTCTCTCTGATGGGCAGATTTGCCATTGCTTCTGCAAGGTAGGATTCAACATCGGTAAAACGCTCAAGGGCAATCTGGCGTATCGCCATTCGCAAAAGCCACTCTCGCGCCGAATTGCGATCTTGCTGCTGTCGCGCTGCGTTTACTATCGCCGTGGCTACGGTATGTGCTCTGCCCCAGTCGCCGAGTGTTGAGAGCAGGTCATACGCTTCTGGCCCCAGTCGGCGGATCTCTGTAACCATGTCGCTTGTTCTTGCCAAGTGATGGAGTGCATCGAACAAGAGACTGCCTCGTTGCGCATTGTTCTGCGTTTGGCTGGCCTGGGCAGCAAAATAGAGTCCGGCGGCGCGGTGTGTGTCTCGTCGCAGGCTCGCATCCACAAGCTCGTAGAGAAAGCTGCGCGCAGAATCATCCATGAGAAATGTGCCGGGCGACAACTCGCGCAGCACTTGGTTGCTGACTAGTTCGCCGATCATTGCAACATAGGTGTCTTGCGGAAATAATGCATGCATTAACTCATAAGTCAATCCGGTGCCGACCACGGAAAGACGTTCAGCCAAGCTTCTAGCTCTGTCTGTCAGCATTTCATTGAGCCAGTCTTGTACATTGAACGCCAGACCATCCATTTGCTCGTCTTCAATTTCCTCCCGGATACGGGAATGGAAGCGAATCCACCTTCCTGGATTGCCCTCGTATTTCTCCCAAATATGTTGGATCTGTGCTGGCCTCAAACCGGCGCGAGGATCGATGCCTTCAATTAATTCGCTGAAGTGCTTCAGAGACAGCTTCTTGAGCGAAATCCTGCGAATCTGCCCTTCGAGGTCGTTGAGGCAAGCCGGGAGTTCCAGCGCGGTGAGTACAACGCGCAAACTGCCGTGGTGTCGCAGAGCAACTCGGACGAATTCGTCAATGCTGCTTGGCTCCGAAAGAGCATCGTAATCATCCAAAACCAGTAAAGTTGGTTGGCTGTTGAGGAATTCCAAAGCTACTGGAAGACGGTCTTCCAGTGGGTACAGGCCGCGCATCATTACCTGCTGGTGATCTGAGGCTTCCTCGGATAAGTTCGCTAACAGCCTATCAACCGTAATGTCCTGGCCTTTGCATGACAAAAAGCGAGCTTTGTATCCCAAAGCCCAAGCCTCTTGATACAGCCCTTCTGCCAAGGCTGTTTTGCCCAAGCCAGAGGTGCCTTCCAGGCAAATGATCGGATAAGGCTCATAGACCAAACAACGTTCCAAAGCATCGCGCTCGGCGTCTCGGCCTACCAACTTCTTTGGAGCTCCAGGCAGTGTGAATAGCGGCAGCGGAGGTGGTGGGCAGGGAGGGTGCAACAACTCGAATAGTTTTGAGAAAGCTGACACAGGCTTGTGCTCATTGTAATCTAAAAGCTGGTCTTCGGTGTTCACTGATCGAATGTCGGCCAGTTCTTCTTGAGTCAATCCCAGTCGGAGCAATTCAATATCACTCCATCTGTTGAACAGCAGACCAGGCTCTGGAGGCAGTGGTTGAGCAAGGTGTGGACTTGATTGACCTTGGCCAGCAGATTCGATTGTTGTTTCAACGATCCTGATCCTGCCCTTCTCAATATATGCTTTCAGCCTTTTAGCTTGTGCATAGACATTATCATGGGTGCCTGCCAAGAACAACAGGATTGTGTCTGGTTTGATATGTCTGAAGATGACGCGGTAATTTTGGTCTAATCGCGCTGAATAAACATTGTCTTGAGCGGCATCCTCTATCTTTTCGGGTTGAAGACTCCGATCAAAAGGGTCATCGTAAAACTTCTGTCCGATATGTTGCCACTTGGCGAATATGTCCTTGTCAAACTGATGGAGTTGATGTACAAAGTGGTCGGTCTCCATGATCTTGTAAGACATGATGTTATCTCCCTGGCTTGCGCACTGGCACCGCCCGCGAGCCAATGCTTCTATAACTCGTCAGGTCTTGCAGTTGCTATGGGGTATTTACATTCTACTCTCTCGTCGAGAGATTCGCAAACGGTGCGCTATTGTCCCAAAAGATGTGATAGTCGCCAGTGTCCTTGTTCGTCGTTACTTCAGATGGTCTATATCCACTTCAAGATGCCTGCAAACACCACCAGCATCACCGCATTGATAGTGAACAGCGAGCCAATCACGCGCTTTTGCATGCGGGGCGGCCAATCGTAGCAATAGAACGCGACGACAAAGAACGGGACGTACACAGTGATGAACACGGGGATCGCTCCCTGTGTCTCAGTGGTGAAAGAGATGTGCCGCGATCTTGCCCAGTGTCGTTTCCACGTTGGACAATTCCGCCACAGTCTCGGTGGCCCAGTAGAGGGCGCTGCGGTCCTGTTCGTCATCCTGATCCGCATACAAAAGGCGCTGGATCCACTCGGCCAGGTCTTCGAGACCCCGCCGGTAATAGTAAAAGCCCAGGGTATCCACGTCCAACCGGGCCGGGCTAAATTCGCGCTCATAGTTAGGCCAAAACAGGTCCCAGAACGTATCCTGGCCGGCAAAAAAGAACAGATCCTGTTCCGGCGGAGCGAGCAGGGCGTTTTCCCAGTCGAGGATATAGAGATTGCCCCCGCTATCCACCAGCAGGTTCCCGCCGTGCAGGTCCGTGTGGCACACGACCATTTCCCTGGTGCGAGTTTGCATGATGCCTTGCAGTCGCTTGAGGCGGTCGAGATAGCCCCGAATCTCGCGCTGGCGCGGCAGGAGCAATTCCTGGAACCCGCGCTGGTCTGCACGTGCGCTCGGGCCAAGGTTTGCCAGCGCCTCCAACCCCGCGGGCAGCACGTGTTCGAACGCGATCTCAAAACCTTCGACCAGGGGGTTGGCGAGATCGAGGTCGCGGGTGCTCTTGTGAAGCCGCCCGACCAGCCCGGCCAGCTTGACCAGGATTTCGTCCGTGATATTCCCAAACCCGACCGGCTCGCCCTCGATAAAGTGGAACAGGATCAGAGGGTACGGGCCGGCGCGAACCGAAAAGCGGCCGTCCCTGGCTGGCACCGGGCAGGCAATCTGCGGCAACAATTGCCTGGTGCACAGTTGATGTGTGAGCGGCAGGTAAAAGTCGCGCGAACCGGCGACCAGGGGCGCCGGCGCCGACTCGTCGTATAGCTTGAGCAAGTAGGACTCTCCGGCAGCGGTCTCGACCCTGTAACAATAGGACACCCAGCCGGTGGTGAAAAACGTGATGCGTTCGACCGGCAGCCCGTATGCCTGGCGGATCGCCTCCAAAATGACAGATTCGTGAATGAATGGTCGCACGGTTATTCCACAACTTCCCATACTTTCAAAGGCTCGATTTGCCACTTCGCCTTGAAATCAGGCAGCCTGTGAACCGAATAGCTCGACTTGACCCTCTCATGGACGCGCTCGGTGATCGCGATCCCCCGGTGATGCCCAATCGTCTCTGCCCGAATGACCTCTTCGCCAAACACATCCCATTGCAGCAACGACCGGTGTCCAAATGTCCCGGTGGCGACTTGGCCTGATCCAATGCCGATTTCCAGCTCACTCTCAACGGACAGCCCTCGGCGGCTCACGATCTGCGCGAAAGCCGGGCGCAGTTTGAGCGCACAGTCTACTGCTTTGTTTTCAGTGTCCGCAGGAAATGCACAGAGCAGGGCATCTCCCAGATATTTGACAATGTTCCCGTCATGCTCGACGATGATGTCACCCAGTTTCTCGTACATCTCTTGCAGAAAGTCATAGGCGTCCACGCCCAGCGCACGGCTTATTTTTGAGTAATCGTGGACATCCGCGAACAACACAACACGCTTCTCGATGATGATGTTGGGATTTGCCATTTTGTCACCTCTCTCTCGGCTCAGATTCCACGCGTCCACTACCAGGCGGCTTGTTGACCCTCTCGCCATCCAACCTGCTTGATGCCAACTGCCCATCGCGCCAGTGCTCCCTGGAGGCAGTTAAGCGGCTTGGGGGATCACGCTATGGCGCCTTACTTGAGCATAGTCCAGATCATGAACAGGCTCGTTTCGGAGAACTCCGAGCCGGCATAGTCTCCATGCAAGGAGACAACCCTGTAACCAATGGACTCGATCATGGTTTCGAATCCGGCCCGGCTGATCAAAGCATAGTGAATCTCCATGAGCCGCTTTGAGCGCAACAGACCGTCGGCGTCATATTCCTCAAAGAACTCCCATCCGTCCACCCATGCAGTCGAGGGACGGCGAGTCTCAATGATCCAGGCGACGAGTGTCCCGCTTCGGTCGGCACGGGCGTGCGTGCCGATTAGATGAAGTTGGCCATCCACGGACTGCGATCTCACAGTCGGGTTGTGCAACGTGCAGATCAGGCGACCGCCTGGCACCAGATGCGCATAGATCCTGGTGAGGGTCTTGTTCCGATCCTCAGGGGGTACCAGCTCTGCCAGAGAATGGAACGGTATGAACGCCAGCGAGTACTGCCTGGGGAGACTCAACTCCCGCACATCCATCTGGTAGACCTCGGCCACAAGCTGGCGTTGTTCCAGTTTTCGACGAAGCACAGCCAGCATCTCAGCGGACCGGTCAACGCACGTCAGTCGCACGCCCGCTTCGATGAGGGGCAGCGACACACGCCCCGTTCCAGACATCAGCTCCAGTACATTTCCGGCGGTCTGCCTGGCTGCGTTGAGAAAGAACGGGACATCAAAGCCGACGCGGACATAGTCGTCGTACAAGTCTGCTACTCTATCATAGTCAATGGATTGGGGCTGAGTCATAGGTCCTGGCCTCCTCGAGATACTGTCCCTTCCACACTGATCAGGTCGGAAAACCTACCCTTGCTCTCGCAGCCGACGCGAGTCCACGCATGACGGCTAGCGATACTTGAGGACGGTCGCGCAAGATCGCCTTGAAAGCGTTTGAGCCGATCACCAGTGTCCGCGCCTCACCATCGGCGGTGAGGTGGCAAAACGCGGTGAAGAGTCAATGATCGCCATTTCCCCAATGAATTCGCCAACACCGCGTGCGGCTCCGCTAATCACCGCATCAGAATTCGCCGCGAACCCTCTGGAGGCCATCACGCCTGGTTAGTCGTGGCCCGTTCGGACGGTGGCCGCGAGCCGTGCTACCTGCTCACGACCGAGCCCGTTCGGACGGTGGCCGCCGAATCGGTGTAAGATGCCTGGCGCACTGGCACAACATACACATTCACAAGCTGGCTTTTGCCTTTGAGCTCGACCGGCCCGCATTCTTCCACCCGGATATCTTGGTCCAGCGCCTGGCGGGTGACCTCGTTGATCAAGATGGGCTGGCCGACTGTTTTGGTGTAGGCTTCCAGCCGCGCGGCCAAGTTGACCGTGTCGCCCACGCAGGTGTAGGTGGCGCGCTGCATGGTGCCCGTATACCCGGCGATCACCTCCCCGGTGGCGATCCCAACGCCAATGCGGATCTGCGCTCGACCGAGGCGGCCTGCTGCTGGTCGAACAGGTCAACCATCTCGATCATTTCCAGGGCGGCATACACAGCAGACTGGGCAGGGTTTTCCAGTGGAGCCGGGGTGCCAAACAGCGCCATAATCCCATCGCCCAACATCTGGTTCACCATCCCCCCGCACTCGTTGATGGCTTCAAACATCAGCGAGTAGTAATTATTCAGGAGCTCGATCGTGTCCGAGGCCGGCTGCGATTCGGTAATGGTGGCGAAGGACCGGATGTCGGAGAAAAGAACGGTTGCCTGGATGGTCTGCCCACCCAGCGAGAAGCCTTTCGCCAGCAGGTCGTCGGCGACCTCGCTGGAGGCGAATTTGCGGATCAGCTCTTTCTGCTGGTCGCGCAGGCGCTTTTTCTCCAGGCTGGCGTTGATGCGCGCCCGCAGCAGGATCGGGTTGAGCGGCTTGGTCATATAGTCTTCCGCGCCCATCGAGATGCAGCGCGCCACCCCATCCATCTCGTCGAGGGATGAGGTGATGATGACAGGGATATCGCGCAGCGCCCGGTCGCTGGTGACGCACTCTAGCACCTGGTAGCCGTCCACACTTGCACCGCACGCAAGTGCAGGTGTCTCTGGCATCTGAATGTCGAGCAGGACCAGGTCGAAGGGTTCGGCGCGCAGCATCTCTAGCCCACGCCGGCCGTTTTCGGCCATCGCGACCGAGTGCCCTTGCTGTTCCAACCCGCGCGCCAGCAGCAGGCGCATGACCTTGTTGTCGTCAATGACCAGCAGCCGGCCCGGCCTAGTGGGGACCGCGCCGAAAGAAGGGTTAGCATTCATTTTTTAGCTCCACGAGGACGGGCAACAACTGCGCATACTCGACCTCGATCGCGGCGAGTTTTGGCCCAGTGCCCTCGAGCGTGCCGCTCTTGGCGATCATCTCGAGCTCGCGGGCGACGCCAGCCAGCCGGGTAGCGCCAAAGCTGGCGCTGTTGGATTTGAGCGAATGCGCGGCCCGCCGCACGCCCTCGATATCACCCGCTGCCAGCCCCGCACGCATCTGCTCGATCAACTCGGGCGAATCGGTCAGGTAGGTGTCGATCAGCTCGACCAGAAAGGCGGGCTCGGTCATCGATTTCATCATTTCCCACGCTTCGGGATCGATCAAGGTTTCTGACATGTTGGTCCATCCTTTTACTTTTTCTCGGCTGCGCGCTCCAGCGCGGCAGCCAACTCGGCAGGGCGGATGGGTTTGCTGATATAGTCGTCCATGCCGGCTAGCAGGCACATCTCGCGGTCGCCCTGCATAGCGTTGGCGGTCATCGCGATGATTTGCGGGCGCTGCTCGCGCGGCCAGCGGGCGCAGATCTGGCGGGCCGCCTCCAGCCCATCCATCTCGGGCATCTGCACGTCCATCAGGATCACATCGTAAGGCTGGCGCTCCAGGGATTGGATCGCTTCCAGCCCGTTGGCGGCCAGGTCGGCCCGGTAGCCCATTTGCCCCAGCAGGTGAACGGCCAGCTTCTGGTTGAAGAGGTTGTCTTCCGCCAGCAAGATCGCCAGCGGGCAGCGGGCGGCCATGTGCGGGTCTGCCTTGAAGGCTTGGGGAGCCGGGCGAGTAGCTGGCTGTTCTTCGGCCTGTCCAAAGATGCCGGCTAGCAAATTGAACAACTGGGATTGTTTGACCGGCTTGGTCAGGTAGGCGGCCCAGTTGACCTGTTCAGCGTCCAGCGCGCGGGCGCCGACTGAAGAGAGCATGACCAGGGGCAGGCTTTTGGCATCCCGCAGCTTGCGGATCTCCTGGCCCAAGGAGATGCCGTCCATCTCGGGCATGTGCATATCCAGGATGGCCAGGTCGAACGGGTCGCCCTGGCGCAGCCACTCGAGCGCTTCGGCTGGCGAGGCGGTCTGGCGGGCGGTCATGCCCCAATCTTTGGTCTGCAGGACGATGGTGTGCCGGTTGGTAGGGTTGTCGCCGTACTCGACCACCAGCAGGCGCCGCACGGCCAGGCGGGGCTGCTCGCCGCGCAAGCGGGTGCGCACATCCAGCCGGGAGGGTTCGGCCTGGATGGTGAAATGGAAGGTGGAGCCGACCCCCACCTGGCTCTCGACCCACATGCTGCCGCCCATCATCTCGGCCAGGCGTTTGGAGATGGCCAGCCCCAGCCCGGTCCCGCCATAGCGGCGCGAGGTGGAAGAGTCGATCTGGCTGAAGGACTGGAACAGGCGGGCCAGGCGGTCGGAGGGGATGCCAATGCCTGTGTCGCGTACGGCAAAATGCAGCCGGACGTTTTTCGCCTCCACCGGGTTCTCATCCATGCCGACCGTCAGGACGACCTCGCCCTGCTCGGTGAACTTGACGGCGTTGTTGAGCAGGTTGATCAGGACCTGGCGCAGGCGGGTCACGTCGCTGACGAAGGCGGATGGTACGTTTGGCCCAACTTCTACGGCCAGGTCGAGCTTCTTCTCGGCGGCGGGCGAGGCCAGCAGGTCAATGGCGCTCTCCATGCATTCGCGCAGGTCAAAGGCGGTGTATTCCAGCTCGAGCTTGCCAGCCTCGATCTTGGAAAAGTCGAGGATATCGTTGATGATGGTCAGGAGCGCGTCGCCCGAGGTGCGGATGATCTCGGCAAACTCCTGCTGCTGGGGATCGAGCGGGGTGTTGAGCAGCAGCCCGCTCATGCCGATGATGGCGTTCATCGGGGTGCGGATCTCGTGACTCATGGTCGCCAGGAACGCACTCTTGGCCTGCGTTGCCGCCTCGGCCACTTCCTTGGCCTCAAGCAGTTCACTGGTTCGCTGCGCGACGCGGCGTTCCAGGGTGGCGTACCCGCTAGCGCTTTGGACCGCGCCGGCGATTTGAGTGCCCGCGGTCATCAGCAGCTCTGCGGCATGGGCCGGGATCGGACGGCCCGTGAGGGCGTTGTCTACCCCCAGGACGCCCACCACCTTGCCCTGACTGCCAAGCGGCACTACCAGGAAGGTAGACGAGCCCAATGCCCGTAAGAAAGGATGGGCACTGACGTCAGTGACCTGGCTAAGGTCCGTCACCAGGACAGGCTTGCCCGAGTGAACGACCTGCGCGATGAACGAATGCGGGTCGTCGAGCGAAAACTCTATCTGGCTGACCAGGGCGTCTATTTCCGGCGGGCCGCCGCTAGCGCGACCGCCAGACAGCAGTCGGCCTTCCTCGTCCACCAGGAGGATGATGGCGCGATCGAAACCCAAGTGGGTGCTGACGGCGCGCAAGCTTTCATCCAGCAACGCATCCAGATCAAGCGTGGCGCTCACAGCCAGGCCAATTTCGTGGAGGGCAGTCAGCTCAGAGACCTTTTGCTTGAGAGCGACGCTCGACACCTGTAAGTCAGCATGAGCGGCCTGCAGGCTGTCGTACTGAGCCTCCGCTTGCTCCCGCTGCTCCAATACCAGGCGTTCGGCTTTGTCGCGCGCCAGGGCAATGCGCCTGGCCCGGCCGGCCAACCAACCCCCAGTGGCCGGAAGCAGTGCTCCAAGCCAGGCCATGATGGACCAGTCTGGCCGGCCCAGCAGCCCACAAGTCAGCAGGCCGAGCGAGGCAACCAGACCGGCCCAGGCGAGGGGGCTCGCGCCGGCCTCCTGCGACTGCCAGCGAAAGTCCCACTCGCAGTAGGCATCGCCACGCAACGCGCAGCGGGTTTCTTTGACGGTTGCCAGCGGCAGGCCGGCCAGGAGCCGGGGGACCATAACGTAAGCGCCCTGGTAAGCCTGGCATGCTATCTGCAGGAAATGGCGGTGCAGCGCGGGCGGTAGCTGTGCCAGCTTGGTAGTCGAATGCAGTTGGATGATGGCAGAATCGGGCGTCGTACCGACAGAGCGCACATCAATGTCGGCGACCATGGCGGTGAAGCGCGGCAAGAGGCTGTAAACCTGCCTCACGGAGAATGGGCGGCCGAGGATCACGAGCGAAGCCGGGATCGAGCGCATGCCGCGGTGGAACCAAAAGTCCGGATCACCACAGACCTCGCCGGCCAGCACATCCACGTAAACCTGGAACTCGCGCGAATAGTGGTTCGCCTCATCGAGCAGGTAGTTGGCTGAGACGCGATAGGCCGGGTCGGGGATGGCAGAGTTCAGGCGCACCACCAACTGGTCCAGGGCGGCGTCCCTGGCCTGGTGGATCAGGGCCTCCCGCTCCGCTTTCGCTTCGGGGACGCTGTGGCGCTCCTCATAGCTCATACCGGCGGCAAGTTCCTCGGCCGTGCGGTGTGCCAGGTAGTCCTGCATTTGCTCGACGGCCGCCCGCACCGAGGTGCCCCGCACGTGCCTGATCGGCCGCCCGTTTTCGTCCGCCCCGAACGGCCGCCCCTGCATGGTGGGCGGTAGAGAGGGCAAATCCCCCGCGGCAGGAGGGTTTGGCGCGGGGCAGGCGATCAGCTCTTCGTCAAAGCCGGGTGCTTGCCCGGCTGCCTTTTGCCTCGAGCGGCGCCAGCCGCTGGGCAGTACACCGGAGAGGCCGCGCCGGACCGGGTTCTGCCACCTGAACTCCCATTCGCAGCACTCGTCGCCGCGCCATTGACAGCGCAGCTCCTTGACCTCCGCCATGGGCTGCCCGGCGATAACCCGTGGGAGGCTGGCCAGCGTGCCCTGCCCGGTCTGACAAAAGCCCCAGATGTGCAGCGAACGAACAACGGAGGACATCTCGCGATCCATCCGATCGCGCCATTGAATGCGCGCCGAGTCGCGAGTGGTCGCAACCACGCGGAAATCGGTCGAGGTGAACATGGCGGCAAAGCGGGGCATCAGAGTATAGGCCTGGCGTAGCGAAAATGGGCGCACCAGGCGGGCTATGGCAGGTGGTATGGTGGCCGCACCGGCGTGAAAGTCGAACTGCGCATCGCCCGACATCTGACGGCAATACTCTGTCAGAAAGACATCAAACTCAAAAGAGTAATTGTTGCCCTCGTCCAGCAGGTAGTCAGCGGTGACATGGTCGCGCGCATTGGGCAAGGCGGCATTGAGACGGTTGACCAGTTGCTGCAGAGCAGCAGCCTCAGCCGCAGCGGCACGCGCGTCGCGCTCGGCCGAAGGGGTCCCCGCCGGCAGTGCGGCTACTGCCTGCTGACCGACGCAATGGAGCATGTAATTGACCGTGCCGCGGAGGGCCGGTCCCCTGATGTCCAGGATGGGCCGTCCGGCCTCGTCGGCGCCGAACGGGCGTCCGACGATATGGGGTGGTAGGGCAGGTAGATTGGGCCAGGTAAGGCTCGCCCCGTCGATGATGTCTGCGTCTGCCACGTAATCGCTCCTTGGCTCTGCCGGCTTAGGTCGGCGTCTAGCCGGCCGGCCGGCAGCGCGCCAGCGCCTGGACGAGCTCGTCCACGCGGATCGGCTTGCTGATATAGTCATCCATACCCGCCGCCAGGCACATCTCGCGGTCGCCCTGCATGGCGTTGGCCGTCATGGCGATGATCTGAGGGCGCTGCTCGCGCGGCCAGCGGGTGCAGATCTGGCGGGCTGCCTCCAGCCCATCCATCTCGGGCATCTGGACGTCCATGAGGATCACGTCGTAATGCTGGCGTTCGACGAATTGGATCGCCTCCAGCCCGTTGGCGGCCAGGTCGGCCCGGTAGCCCATCTGCCCGAGCAAGTGGGTGGCCAGTTTCTGGTTGAAAACATTGTCCTCCGCCAGCAAGATCGCCAGCGGGCAGCGGGTCGCCATCTGTGCATCTGCTTTGGGCGGCTGGGCAGCCGGGCGGGCGGGCTGCGCTTCGATTTGTCCAAAAATGCCGGCCAGCACATTGAACAACTGCGATTGCTTGATCGGCTTGGTCAGGTAGGCTGCCCATTCGACTTGCTCAGCGCCCCGCTCACGCGCGCCGCCTGAAGACAACATCACCAGGGGTAGGGCGTGAGCATCGCGCAGCTTGCGGATCTCTTGACCTAATGCGATGCCGTCCACACCTGCACTTGCGTGCGGTGCAAGTGTCTCGGGCATGTTCATATCCAGAATGGCCAGGTCAAACGGGTCGCCCTGGCGCACCCAGGCCAACGCCTCAGTTGGCGAGCCGGTCTCACGGGTGACCATGCCCCAATCTTGGGTTTGCAGGATGACGATGCGCCGGTTGGTAGGGTTGTCGTCCACCACCAGCAGGCGCCGCCCGGCCAGGCGGGGCTGCTGGCCGCGGAAGCGGGTGCGGACATCCACCTGGGAGGGCTTGGTCTGGATGGTAAAGTGGAACGTGGAGCCGACCCCCACCTGGCTCTCAACCCATACACTGCCGCCCATCATCTCGGCCAGGCGTTTGGAAATGGCCAGCCCCAGGCCGGTCCCGCCATACCGGCGCGTGGTCGAAGCATCCACCTGACTGAAAGATTGGAACAGGCGATTCACACGATCGGGCGGGATGCCGATGCCCGTGTCACGGACGGAAAAATGCAGAGTCACGCTCTCTGCCATTGCCTGGCCCTCCTCCATGCCGACGGTCAGCACCACCTCGCCTTTCTCGGTAAACTTGACGGCGTTGTTGAGCAGGTTGATCAGCACCTGGCGCAGGCGGGTCACGTCACCCACGACGGCGGGCGGCACGCCGGGGCCAATCTCTACCGCCAGGTCCAACTTTTTTTCGGCGGCGGGCGAGGCGAGCAGGTCAATGGCGCCCTCCAGGCATTCGCGCAGGTCAAAGGCCGTGTATTCCAGCTCCAGCTTGCCGGCCTCGATCTTGGAAAAGTCGAGGATATCGTTGATGATGGCCAGCAGCGCGTCGCCGCTGGTGCGAATGATCTCGGCAAACTCGCGCTGCTGGGGATCGAGCGCGGTGTTGAGCAGCAGCCCACTCATCCCGATGATGGCGTTCATCGGTGTGCGGATCTCGTGGCTCATCGTCGCCAGAAACGCACTCTTGGCCTGCGTCGCGGCTTCAGCCGCCTGGCGCGCTTGCTGCAGTTCCGTGATGTCGTGATAGATCGCCAGTACCCCGGCCTGGCTCCCCTCCACGATCACCGGGACCGCCAACAATTCCACGTCCACCAGGTTGCCATCTTTGCGAGAGCGCCGGGTCATGGAATGTAACGGGCTACCCTTTAAAGCGTCCTGTGAATAAACCACTGCTTCAGCATGCACAGTTTCTGCTTGGGCGACAAGATCATCAATGTTGCGCCCGACTGCCTCGGCCCGGGTATATCCAAACAGCCGCTCGGCGGCCGGATTCCACGCGACGACCGTCGAGTCCGGACCGACCACGACAATCGCCGTGGGACTGTTCGAGACCAGCGACTCGAAATACTGTTTTTCGCGCTGGACTTGCTGGTACAGCCGCGCGTTCTCGATCGCGATCGAAGCGAGCTGGGCAAAGCGGCCAAGCAGCTCTATCTCTCCTGGGCTAAACGACCGGGTAGACTCGGGGCCGCGTGCAATGCCCAGCACGCCCACGACCTGAGCGCCAGATTTGAGCGGCGCTCCCGCGATGGCCTGGATCAGGCCGCGCTCGAAATCAGCCAAACGTCCCGGCCAGGCATCATAGTCGTCCACAATGAGCGGCTCGCCGGTCTGCCACACCTTGCCCGCCAAGCCCTCGCCCGGTTTCATCCGCAAGCCGACCGTTGCGCTCAGGATGCCAGTCCCCACCTGGCACTTCACCGCCGAGGCACCCGGCTCTAGTACATAGACAAAGCCGTGAGGTGTATTGAGCAACTGGCCGGCGCGCGTGACGAGCGTTTCGAGCAAGTCTTGGAGGTCGAGCCGGCTGACCAACCCCAGGGTGGTGTCGTGCAGGGCGGCCAGATACTCGTTCTGCCGCACCAGGTCGGTGATGTCAAAGTAGGTCAGCATCCGGCCACCGCCGGGCAGAACCACGCCCTGATACCTCAAGATGCGCCCGTCGCCCCGCCGGAATTGAGTGGGGGGAATGTCACCAGAGCGAACGGCCTCTAGCCGTTTTGCTACATAAGTGTCCCACTCGTCTTTCGGGACGGCGTAAAGCTCGGTATCGCGGTTATAGTTGATCAGCTCCGCCATCGTGGCCCCACGCGCGATGAGCTCCTCGGGCAAGCCCCACATCTCTCGAAACGCGCGATTCCCGATTCGCGCGCGCAGGTCCGGCCCCATCAGCAGAATGCCATAGTCAATGGCGTCGAGTACGGCCCGCGTCTCTTCCATCCGGCGCACGTTTTCGATGGCGATGGCGGCCTGGCGGGCCAACCCCGAGAGAAAGTCCAGGTCAACCGCCGTGAACTGCCCGGTCGCCGTCCAGCGGTAGAGCGTCAGCACGCCCACGGTCTCGCCCTGCACCACCAGCGGCGCGACCATCATCGTCTCGGCCTGTTCTTCTTTTTCGGGCGTGCCCTGCACGTGTATCGTGCGCGGGTCTTGCGCCAGGTCGGGGATGATTTCGGGCACGCCGCTGGCGATGATCGCGCCGGTGATGCCCTCGCCGGGTTTGATCACGTCCGACTTGAACTGCTCGGCGTACAGTCCCAACGCCACGGCGGCGCGGTACGACTGCCCGCCCGGCTCAACCAAGCGCAGCACGGTGGTGCGCGCGCGGCACACCTCATGCGCCCGGCGGGTGATCTTTTCCATAATGGCCGGCAGATCGTGCGAGGCTGAAATCTCGCGACTGGCCTCGGCCAGGATGGCCATCTGGCCGGCCCGCCGGTCAGCCTCTTCGTACAGCCGGGCATTTTCCAACGCCACGCCCAGGCTGGCTGCCAGCGTGCTCAGCAGGCGCACGTCCGTTTCGGTGTACAGGCCGACGCGCGGGTCCTGCACAGAGAGCGCGCCGGTCACCCGGTCGCCGGTCAGGATCGGCACTCCCAGCCAGGATTGGGAGAGCTCGTCTGTGTTTTTATCGGTAAACGCGAGTGCTCCATGAGAAGCCTGTTCATCCAAGCTTCTCAGCACGAGCGGCTGGCGCGATCGGATCACCGTGGAGGTGAGGCCCGGACCGTACTCTGTGGGGGGCTCGACAAAGCGATCACCTGTGCCGTCAATCAGGTAAGGGAACTGAATGAGGCTGATTTGCGAGTCGTACAGGGCGATAAACATCACATAGGTACGTGCTTTCTCCTTCGGGGGAGGAAAGACACGCATGATCTCGTGGCCGAACAGGTCAATAATAGCCTGGAAATCGAGCTGAGAGACGAGCGCTTGCTGGATCTCGTTGATGATGGCGAGCTCGCTATTGCGCTGGCGAGTCTCTTGCAGCAGCCGCTGGGTCTCGGCGAACAGGCGAGCGTTTTCGAGCGCCACACCCATCGAGGAGGCCAGCGTCGAGAGGAGGCGGGCGTGGCCGTCGTTAAAGGCGTATTGCTTGTAGCTCTGCACGTCAATCACACCGATCACCTGCTCGCCAACAAGGATCGGCACGCCCAGGTACGATTGGGGCATCTGTTCATCGTCGGGCGCATTCGGGGTAAGGATTGCTTCTGCGCCGACTATATCCTGGAAGCTCCCCAAAATAAGCGGCTGGCGGTTGCGGATGACCTGGGAGGTCAGGCCCTGGCCAAAGGGGAAGGGCGGCGTGCTGACATATTTGCGGTCGAATGAATACGGGAGAGAGATCAGGCCGCTGCGCGGGTCATACAATGCGATATTGGTCACTTCCACCTGGAGCGTGTCGCGCACCTGGTCGCCGACGGTCTGGATGATCGCGTCCATCTCCAACTGGCGCGACATAGCCTGGCCCACGCTGTTGAGAATGGCGAGTTCGGCATTGCGCTGGTGTTCGGCTTCCAGGGCGCGGAGGCGCGTGAGGGCGGTGGCAATGTGCTGGGCGACAAAGGCCAAAACTTCGTCGTCCTGATCTGTATAGTGAATCCCTTTAGTGTAACTCTGTACAAAGATGGCGCCCAGGATTTTGCCATCCGCCTTGAGCGGGGCGCCAATGCCATCTTCGTTGTAGGTGCCTTCCAATTCCACTTTACGATTTTCTACCAGCTCATTGAATTGATCCCACCCATGCTTGATCGAGTTGCCCGTTCGAATAACGTAACTGGTCATGCCGTGCAAGTTTTCCAGCGGCTGGGTGGGGAACGGTTCATCCTTTTCATCCACAAAGTATGGAAAGCTCAACAGCCCGGTGGTTTCATCGTAGAGCGCAATAAAGATATTTCCCGCATACATCAACTCGCCGACGATGCGGTGGATGTGAGTACAAAACTCTTGCATGTCGCGCGAGGCGCTGGCGGCATCGGTGATTTTGAATAACGCGGTCTGGATTGTGTTGCTTGTGAGCAGTTCTTCGGTGCGTTCTTTGACCTTTTGCTCCAGGGTCGCGTTCTGCTGCTCCAGCAACGCCTGGGCGCGGAGCAGTTCGGCCTGTGTGTGGTGCTCCTTTTCGATCAAGCGCTCCTGGAAACGGTAGAACATGATGAGCAACGCCATAACGATGATCAGGAGCATCAGTGTATCAACGCTCTCGGCAAGCCAATCAGCCAGGAGCAGCGAGTTCCGATCACTGACCAGCCAGTGCAGCAACATGCCGCGGTCGGCCAGGACGGCAAAGACTGCTATAGTGAGGATGCTGAGCGCCGACATGACGATACCCGATCTCACGCCGATCAGGATGAGAGCGCCGATGGGCAGCGCCAGCAGATACAGGCGGCCGCTGCTGCCCAGACCGAAAGACGCCAGGGTGGTCACACCCACGACATAGGGCACCAGCAAGACGCCCCAGGCCCGTATCCGGTTGTCGATCCCGCGCAAGAGCGCCAATGCAGCCAACATCAGCGCCAGGATAGAGAAAAGGATCACGGTGGGCCATTGACCCGGCCGGGAAATCGCGTCCAGGATACTCATCCCGGTCATAGCCGCGGCCGCGACCGCCACGATTGCCAGGAAGCCGTTCAGAATCCTTGTGCGCCACTCGCGCAGCATGCCCTCGGTTTCGCTGCTATTCGTCACGTCCATATCGCCTCCACTGCAAAGCGCGTTCCAGCGCCGACAAGCTCTTCCACCCGGATGGGTCTGGACAGGTAGTCATCCATCCGGGTCGGCGATACCAAAGTATGGATAATGCTACAAGTATACCAAATCCTGCTAATATTACTTTGAGATCTTGGGGTGATACACTCATAGGCGACGCCAAATGCAGGAGGGTGCCGTCCAAGCAGCCCGAGCCCGCGCCGCTTGGCTCAGCGGCGAGTGGGATGCTGTGTGTGCTCAACGCGCGGCACTCCAGCTAGCCATCTGACAGCCTGCGCGTGCGCACAACCGCGCAAGTATTGAAAGCCTTGGCTTAGTTTGGCAACCAGTACTCTAGTTGAATGTGGTCTGGATCACGAAAGGCCACGTACCTGTTTCCGGTGTGATAGGTTTCGACGCCCTTCGTCTCAATGCCCGCTGCAATCAACCTGTCCGCCAGGGCCTGCAGGGCTACCTCGCCGGGGGCGGTGAAGGCCAGGTGGTCGAGACCGATCCGAAACTCGTCGAAGCGATCGCTGGGAAGCGGATGGGCGTTATCTCATTCACGTGCCCGCACAGCCGACGTGCGTGTCAAAGGTGGCAGTGGCGCGCTCCCAGATGATATCCGGAATATATTCGCAGTCTTGAAAGCCATGTTGCGCGGCCAAGCCATGGGCGTACGACAGAAAATCCTCGGTAACGTTCTGGCCGGTTTCAATACTGCGCAGGAACAACCTCGCCAGCATACCGCCTTCTTCCCATAGGCCGCTGGCGCGAAACGCATCTTGAATTTGAGTAATGTCATAAGGCACGGCCCGCTGTTCCACCTGCCAATGATCGTGCTTCCAGGTCAATAGTGCGTATTGAGCGCCGACATAGCCGTTCAACGGGCCGCACACTGCGCCCGGATTGAGCGCCAGTTTCCCGTTCCGTGTCAGTGCCCATGGCTCGTGGGTATGTCCGCACACCAGGACAGGCTCATCCACCTGTGCCAGTACCAGGTCAAGCAAAGCGGGATCACTGTTGGGATAGATCGCCTCGGCGGGATGTCGCGGTGAGCCGTGCACGACGCGAATAGCGGCTGCGCCTGGCAGCTCGATCACCCGCTGCTCAGGCAACGACCGGAGAAACTCAAAGGTCTCTCGGTTGACGTGACGAAAAGCCCAGCGCAGAAGCGCAAACTGAAGATCGTTGCGCCAGGAATTGGGCAAGTCGTTGCTTTCATATCGAAGCAGGTTGTTGTCGCTGTTTCCCCGAATCATCCGACTACCCAACGAGCGCAGGAGTGCGATGGTTTCATTGGGCTGTGGGCTGCCGATGAAATCGCCCGCGACGACGATGCCGTCCACGCCGTACTGCTGCATATCGGCCACGACAGCTTGCAAGGCTGGCAGGTTGCCGTGAACGTCAGAGAGAACCGCCAGGCACATCGCGTTTTCGGTCATGGCTCCACCCTGTGATAGACTCGTAGTGCCAGGAAGGTAAGCCACGGCGAGGGTTGTTTCTTGTCGGCAAACGACCAGCCTTTCCACGCCTGATACATTGAGCCGGCAGTGTAACGGCCTTGTGCGTCTGCCTGAGCCGTGATGGCTTGGACCATCGCGCGGAAGCGCGCATCGGCGCGGACGAAGGGGAAGCGGCTGAGCACATCGGCCACGTGCAGCAGGTCGTACCAGACGAACGGGTATTTGAGCTTGCGGAAATCCGTGCCGATGCCGAACAGGTAGAACTTGGCCCTTTTCTGGTGCTCCCAGTGCGAGAGCAGCATCTCGGCGCCGGTATGCGCGGCGGGGCAGTCGCGCCAGTCCGGCGCCTGGGCAAGCGCCTTGAGCGCATAGACGTTGGCAATGGGGCATGGGTCGGCCTTGCGCCCTGGCCCTCGGAATTTGATTTCGGGCGCAACGGTGCAGCGCCAGCCATTGTCTTCCACCCGCCCCGTCAGGTGGTCAATCGCTTTCTTTACACGCTTGTTATCACCTTTGCCCATTGCCAGCAGCACATAGAGCAGCGTCGGCGCGTCGCACGCCATCCAGGTCCACATATCCTCGTTCGTCCCGCCAAACGCAGCCGGGATATTGACCATCGTCTGAAACGCGCCCTGGGGTGATTGATGGGCCAACACTGTTTTGATGATTGAAGCCATTCCACGATCGCGCGCATGCACGCCGAAATCGGCCAGTGTGTTGAGCTTGTAGAGTGGGTGGCTTGCGTCGTTGTGCCGCTTCAGGGGCGGGCCAGGCCACGCGGCGGCCTCGGCCATCAATTGCCTGACCTGCGGGTGTGCCAGCATCTCTGCGCGGGCGGTGCGCACCTCGGCATCCGTCTCGGGTTGGCCGAGCAAATCCACCCGCGTGCGATAGCGCGTCCAGGGTTCATCACATTCGAGCAGCCATTGAATGGTTTTGTCTGCCATATTGCCTCCCCGTCATTTCAGGTTGCGTGTGAACGGTGTATGCGTGCTCGGCGCGAGGAACTCTCCATCAAGAAAGCTCTCCAGCCGTCGGGCCTCGTCGGCCAGCAGCGCCAGGGCGTCGTCACCCACGGATTCGAACAAGCCATAGACCACGCTGCCATCCTTG
>CAYGWJ010000264.1:0-4680 GCA_964353405.1 uncultured Anaerolineae bacterium | reverse complement strand
CTCAGGCCAACCGAAGGTTGGCACGACCTCGAAGGTCTTGAAAGCTTTTGATGCCCGACTCTATCGCCATTCTCGACTACGGTTCCCAATACACCCAACTCATCGCGCGGCGCGTGCGGGAAGCGCACGTCTACTGCGAGTTGTTCCCGTGGGATGCGCCGGAGGTGCAGGTCATGGCATTGCGCCCCAAAGGCTTTATCCTCTCTGGCAGCCCGTTCAGCGTGTATGACCTCGGCGCGCCCACACTCCCGCGCTACGTCCTCGATTCCGGCCTGCCGGTACTGGGGTTGTGCTATGGCATGCAACTGTTGACGCACGTCCTCGGCGGAGTCGTCGCTCCTTCTCAAGCCCGTGAATATGGTCCGGCGCAAGTCGAACTGACCGGGTCGAGTCCTTTGTGGTCAAAGCTTGTCTCTCCACTCTCCACTTTCCACTTTCCACTGGATGTTTGGATGAGCCACGGCGACCGGGTGGAATCGCTGCCGCCCGGCTGTGTGTCCCTGGCGACCAGTGACCATTCGCCCTACGCGGCGATGGGTGACCCGGCGCGCAAGCTGTATGGATTGCAATTCCATCCCGAAGTCAAGCACACGCCGCGCGGCGCAGAAATCCTGTCGGCCTTCGTGGTGGACGTGTGCGGCTGCGCGGCGACTTTTACGCCCGCTTCGTTTGTCGAGCAATCTGTCGAGTCCATCCGCGCGCAGGTGAGGCAGGGGAAGGTCGTCTGCGGGTTGAGTGGAGGCGTAGACAGCGCCGTGGCGGCGACGCTGGCGCATCGCGCGATTGGCGACCAACTGACGTGTATCTTGGTGGACACTGGCATGTTGCGCAAAGGTGAAGGCGAGCAGGTTGTGGAGACCTTTCAGCGCGCGATGGGCATGCGGCTCGTCGCCGTCAACGCGATTAAAGATTTCCTCACGGCGCTGGAAGGCGTGACGGACCCGGAGCAAAAACGTAGAATCATCGGCGAAAAGTTTATCCGCACCTTTGAGCGCGAGGCGCGCTCGCTTGGCGCGGGCCATGGATTTTTGGTGCAGGGCACGCTTTACCCGGACGTGATTGAATCGCGCGGGCCGGAGCGGCAGGCGGCGGCCAAGATCAAGACGCATCACAACGTGGGCGGCTTGCCCGCCGACATGCAGTTCAGTCTGGTCGAGCCGCTGCGCTATCTGTTCAAAGATGAAGTCCGTGCGGTGGGCAGTGCGCTGGGCCTGCCGGATGAGATTGTCTGGCGACAACCGTTCCCCGGGCCGGGGCTGGCCGTGCGCGTGCTAGGCCAAGTGACGTGGGATCGCCTGCAAACCCTGCGCGAGGCGGATGCCATCGTGCGTGAAGAGCTGCGCGCCGCCGGGTTGGAGCGCGAGATCGCTCAAGCCTTTGCGGTGCTGCTGCCGGTCAAGTCCGTCGGCGTGATGGGCGACGGGCGGACGTATCAGAACGTCGTCGCCGTGCGCGCGGTGACGACGGACGATTTCATGACGGCGGATTGGGCGCGCATCCCCGCCGACGTGTTGGCGCGCATCAGCAATCGCATCGTCAACCAGGTGCCCGGCGTCAATCGCGTGGTGTATGACATCACCAGCAAGCCGCCGGGGACCATCGAGTGGGAGTGAGACCAAACCCAATCAAACTGGAGCAAATTCTCTCGAGTATAAGGAACATGAATTGAGGCTTCCGCCGGAACCGCCTAAAGGCTCTACTCCAAGAGCCGTATATGCAATCGAACCCCAATGGCAGAGAATAAAGCTGGTGTGTTGGGTGCTGGTGTCGTTGACCGCGTGCCAGTCAGCCCCGGTGACGCCAGCGCCTGCTCCGGCTTGGACCGCGCCAGCTGTGATGCGAGCCTTAGAGACGCCGGTTCCGATCACGCTCGTCCCGCCCCAACCGCCGACGTCTATCCCGACACTCGCCGTTACGCCGACGGCAATTCCTGTTGTGCTGGACAAGTGGCAGACTTATCAAGACCCCGGCCAGCAGTTCACGTTTCGCTTTCCGCCGGACTGGGGCGGGCGCGGGTACACGCAGGCCATCACGCGCACCGTCCGCGCGCTGTCGGTGGACACGATCGTTCTGCGCGGGCCGCAGGGCAACGCCGGTCCCGAGTTCGTGATGATGTACAATTGGCCCGCGCTCGACCCGACTCAGCCGCCCGCCAATGCCACGGCCTGGTCATCTGTGGCGGGCCTGGCCAAGCTGTTTCTCTATCCAGACTGCACGACGACGTTCGATTCGCCGGCGCCCGTGACGTTGGCGGGCCAGCAGGTGATGGGCGTCAAGTTTGTGGCGCAGTGTGACCGCCTCTATGCCGGGTATCTCGTCGGCATTGTCAACCGGGGCGTGAACTATGGATGGGTGGTGGATGTTCGAGCGGAGGACTGGGACGCCTGGCGGCCCACCTTTGAGACGCTATTCGCCAGTCTCGCGTTCGTTCAGTAAGACCTGACAGGTTTTGAAAACCTGTCAGGTCTCTAGAATAAGGAGGCTCACGATGCAATACGGTGCTTTGCTCTCACGCGCCTGGAATATTGTCTGGCGCAACAAGGTCATCTGGGTGTTTGGCTTTCTGGCTGCATTGGGCAGCGGCAGCGGTGGCGGAGGCGGCAGCGGAGGAGGCTCTCGCTCGAATTTCAATGTGCCACCTTTGGGGCAAGGCGGCGAAGGCAACCTGCCGCCTGACGTTCAGCGCGCGCTCACTGATCTGTTATCCAACCAGGCGCTCATCCTGACCATCATCGTCGTCCTTTTCCTCATCGCGCTGGTGATCGGCCTGCTGATTGCCTTCATCTCCGCGCTGGGTCACGGCGCGATGGTCGAGATGGCGCGCGAAGTGGACGAGACCGAACACACGAGCTTTGGTATCGGCTGGAACGCCGGACTGCGGCGGATGCTCCCTGTCTTTCTGATTCGTTTCCTGTTGGGACTGCCGCCCGCCATCATCCTGCTGGCGGGACTCGTGCCCTTCTTCCTTGCCTTCATCCCGCTCATCACCCAGCCTGGGTCGCGTGATGTGGAGAGGCTCTTTGCCGGAGGAATGCTGGCTTCAGTGTTAGGGTGCTTTCTTCCAGCCTGCTGCATCGGCGTGCTGCTGACCATTCCATTGGGCGTGCTAGAGTCGCTCGCCATCCGCGCGCTCGTGTTGGAAGACTGGGGCGTCCTGGGCGGCATTCGCCGGGGTTGGGCCATCCTCACCCGCAACCTGGGTGAAGTGGTTGTGGTCTGGCTCATCTTTCTGCTTGTCGGCATTGGCGTGGCGATTGTCATCGGCTTGCCGTTGGCATTCGTCGCGCTGGCGATTTTTGTCCCGATGGGCATTGCGGCGGTCATGTCGCCAATCATGATCGTGCCCTTGTGCCTGGGCGGGCTTGCGCTCTGGGTGCTGGGTGCGGTGTTGCAAAGCGTTGTCGAGGCCTTCAAGTCCACCATGTGGACGCTGGCTTATCGGCAGTGGATCGCACGCCCGGCCCCGGTCGTGGCGACGAGTTAGGACAACCGCAGATTGGCATTTTGTGTCTGCTTCTGGCTTGTGCTAAAATGAGGGTCGTGTTGGGCGCTGTGCGATAGCGCCCCATCAGCTATCAGCCATTTGCTATCGGCTATCAGCTTGCAGCCATGTCCATCCTGCTTGAAGCTCTCGTCGGCGAATTGCACATCAGCGGAGGCGTGCGGCAAAGCGCCTCTCGACCTACGGCCTCGTTTGTCGCGCCTCGCCGCGCCGCGCGCGGTCGAACAGGCGACATGCTGTTCGTTCTGGTGGATCTGCGCGGCCCTGCCCCGCTGCCGTATCGAGATTTGGTGGATCGCATCGAGGCGGCCTATTGGCGCACGCCCGGCACTGTCACGTCGGCGCTGCGCGCAGCGCTCGCCATCGCCAACGACTGGTTGATGGATCGCAACGTGCAACTCGAGGTGGCCGACCGCCTGCGTGCGGGTGTGAGCTGCGCCGTGCTGCGCGAAGCGGAAGTCTGGATTGCGCAGGCCGGACCCGCGGCAGCTTATGTGGCCCATCACGGGCAGGTGGAGCGATTCCCCGCGCGTCAAGTGGCTGCCCCGGCCATGGGCGCGTCGCGCGGGGTTGAGGTGCGCTTTTCTCGCGCGGCGCTCAGCCCTGGCGATGTGTTGCTCCTGTGTGACTCGGCCACGGCCGAGCGAACGACTGACCAGGCGATTGCCGAAGCGATTGTGTACACGGGCGTCCAGGCCGCGCTGCAGAACCTTGAAAAGCTGGCCGGATCGAATGATCTGATCGCGCTGGTCATTGAGGGCGCGGCCGAGCGCAAGACCAAAGCTGCCATCCAGCCGCCTCAGCCATCTGTGAGACCTGCGCCATCGCAAGTTCCAAAAGCGCCGGTCGAGGAGCGACTGCAACCGACCCGAGTCCCGGCGATCCAGCCTCCCACGGCTAAAGTGCGCATCGAAGCGGACAAGGCGCGCTGGGAGCAGCGCATGGAAGAGCGCTCGGTCAGCCTTCATCGAGGCCCGCGCATTGGAGAGGCCGAACCCATCAAGCCGCTCGAGCCATACGTGGCCGCGCCTCGGCCTCAAGTCGAGGCCGATCAGCCGCCCGAAGCCCAAGCGGTACAAGAGGCTGAGCCGGTCACTCTGGCGCAGCGCCTCGGTGGGTTAGCGGCCCGGTTGAGGCCACAACCCGGCGTCGAGCCGGAACCCGAGGCTGAGGCGCGG
>CAYGWJ010000263.1:0-6424 GCA_964353405.1 uncultured Anaerolineae bacterium | reverse complement strand
CGCCAGCGCAAAGTCGTTTTGCGCAACAGCGGCTTTATTGATCCGACCAGCCTGGAAGAGTACATCGCACGCGGCGGCTATCGCGCGCTGGCTCGCGCGCTCGAGCGCACGCCCCAGCAGGTGATTGACGAGGTATCGCGGTCCGGCCTGCGCGGGCGAGGCGGCGGCGGGTTTTCCGCCGGGCGCAAGTGGCAGATCGCTCACGACGCAAGCGGCGAGACCAAATACCTCATCTGCAACGGCGACGAAGGCGACCCCGGCGCGTACATGGATCGCACCGTGCTTGAAAGCGATCCGCACAGCGTCATCGAGGGAATGATCATCGGCGCGTATGCCGTCGGCGCGCATCAAGGCTTCAGCTACATCCGCGACGAATACCCGCTGGCCGTCGAGCGATTCGCGAACGCGATGGCCCAGGCTAAAGAGCACGGCTTGCTCGGCGAAAACATTCTCGGTTCAGGCTTTACTTTCTCGCTCAAGATCGTGCGCGGCGCGGGCGCGTTCGTGTGCGGCGAAGAGACGGCGATGATCGCCTCCATCGAAGGCGGCCTGGGTGAGCCGCGCCCCAAACCGCCCTACCCGGCCGTCGCCGGCTTGTGGGGAATGCCCACGATCATCAACAACATCAAGACCTGGGCCGCCGTCCCCGTCATCCTGGCGCGCGGCGCGGACTGGTATGCCAGCCTCGGCACGCCGGGCAACGCGGGCACGGTCGTCTTTTCGCTCGTCGGGCAGATCGCCAACACGGGCCTGGTCGAAGTCCCGCTCGGCATGAAGCTTTACGAGCTGCTGGAGGAAATCGGCGGAGGCGGCGGGGGGGGCAAAGCGATCAAAGCGGTGCAGACGGGCGGGCCGTCGGGCGGCTGCCTGCCCGCGAGCCTGTTCGACATGCCGATCGAATACGAGAGCATGCAGGCCGCCGGTTCGATCATGGGTTCGGGCGGGATGGTGGTGCTGGACGAGACTGCGTGCATGGTGGATGTGGCACGCTACTTTCTCGATTTCACGACCGCCGAGTCGTGCGGCAAGTGCACTGCCTGCCGCGAGGGGACGAAACATCTGCGCCAGATTCTCACGCGCATCACGCGCGGACAAGGCAAGCCCGCGGACCTGGCGCTGCTACAAGAGGTCGGCGAAGCCGTCAGGCTCGGCTCGCTGTGCGGGTTGGGGCAGACTGCACCCAACCCGGTGCTGTCCACGCTGCGCTACTTTCGCGACGAGTACGAAGCGCACGTGGTCGAGCATCGCTGCCCGGTCGGCAAATGCTCGATGCAGGCGGAGGTGTGATGTGCCTACCCTGATGATTGATCATCAAGCGATACAAGCACCCGAAGGCTCCACGGTATTGCAGGCCATTCGCCAGGCGGGCGCGCATCTGCCGACACTGTGTTACTGGGAGGGTCTGCCGCCGTATGGCGCATGTCGCCTGTGCCTGGTCGAGATGACAGCGCCCACATCGCAAACCATTGCCGCGTGCGCCTACCCCGCCGCCGATGGCATGGTGATTGATACGCAAGGCGCGCAAGCCGTGGCCGTCCGCAAGATGATGCTCGAATTCATGCTGGCCCGCTGCCCGACTTCAGACGTGATTCGCGCTCTGGCGACCGAGGCCGGCGTAACCACCACTCGCTTCGTCACGGATGGCAAATCGGACGAGCTGTGCATCCTGTGCGGACTGTGTGTGCGCGTGTGCCGCGATGCAGTCGGCGCAGCGGCGATTGGCTTTATCGGGCGCGGCGCACAGCGCGAGGTCGGCGCGCCGTTCCGCGTTCAATCCGAAGCGTGCATCGGCTGCGGCGCGTGCGCGGCGGTCTGCCCCACAGGCGCCGTCAAGATTGAAGATCGAGACGGCCAGCGTGTGCTTCATACGTGGAACACCGTCGTGCCGCTCAAGCCTTGCCCGGTGTGCGGACAGCCGTTCGCTCCGGAGCCGATGGCGTTCCTGCGCGACCTGGCGGAAGCCAGCGAGCATCAATGGGGCATCTGCCCGGCGTGCCGCAGGAAACAAGCGGCGGCGTGGAGTCTGGTGTGACCGATCAAGTCATTTACTCGATGGTGCGCGTGGGACGCATGTACCCGCCCAACAAATGGGTTCTCCGCGATATTTCGCTCGGCTTTTATTACGGGGCCAAGATCGGCGTGCTGGGCTTGAACGGCGCGGGCAAGAGCACGCTGCTGCGCATCATGGCCGGCGTGGACACCGATTACGCCGGCGAGACGATGCTGACCAAAGGCTACACCGTAGGTCTGCTCGAACAAGAGCCGCGGCTCGACCCGAACAAGACGGTCAAACAGGTGGTCGAAGAAGCCGTCCAGTCCATCACCGGTTTGCTCGCCCAATATGAAGAGATCGCCAACCGCTTTGGCGACCCGCTCACGCCGGAAGAGATGGACGACCTGCTCGAAGAGCAAGGCCGGGTGCAAGAACAGATCGAGCTGCACGATGGGTGGAATCTCGACAGCCGGCTGGAGCTGGCGATGGAGGCGCTGCGGTGTCCGCCAGGTGACGCACCGATTTCGGTGCTTTCGGGCGGCGAGCGCCGCCGTGTGGCGCTGTGCCGGCTTTTGCTTACAGAGCCGGATATCCTGCTGCTCGACGAGCCGACGAATCATCTCGATGCCGAGTCGGTGGGGTGGCTGGAAAAGCATTTGCAGAACTATACGGGCACCGTCATCGCGGTGACGCACGACCGATACTTTTTGGACAACGTAGCGGGCTGGATTCTGGAACTCGACCGGGGTTTTGGCATTCCGTGGAAGGGCAACTATTCGTCGTGGCTGGAACAAAAGCAAGCGCGGCTGGCGCTGGAAGAACACGTCGAACGCAAACGCCAGCAAACCCTCGCGCGCGAGCTGGAATGGATTCACACATCGCAAAAGGCCCGGCAGGCTAAAGGCAGGGCGCGCATCACGGCTTACAACAGTCTGCTCAGCCAGGAACACGAAAAGCGCCGGGAGGAATTGGAAATTTACATTCCGCCCGGCCCGCGCCTGGGCGATGTGGTTGTGGAGGCCAAAGGTGTATCGAAAGCCTACGGCGACCACGTGCTGTTCGAGAATCTCACCTTCGAGCTGCCGCCGGGCGGTATCGTGGGCGTCATCGGCCCCAACGGCGCCGGCAAGACCACGCTGCTCAAGTTGATCGTCGGCCAGGAACGGGCCGACACGGGCACGTTCAAAGTGGGCGAGACGGTCAAGCTAGGCTACATTGATCAAATGCGCGACACACTGAATCCCGACAAGAACGTGTGGGAAGAAATCAGTGGCGGCGAAGACACATTGACCCTGGGCGCTCGCAAGACCAATTCGCGCGCCTACGTCGCCAGTTTCAACTTTTTGGGTTCCGATCAGCAAAAGAAGGTCGGCTCGCTTTCCGGCGGCGAGCGCAACCGCGTCCACCTGTCCAAGATGCTCAAGACGGGTGCGAACGTCTTGCTGCTCGACGAGCCGACGAACGACCTGGACGTGAACACGCTGCGGGCGCTGGAAGAGGCGCTGTTCGAGTTTGCCGGGTGCGCCGTCATCGTGAGCCACGACCGGTGGTTCCTCGACCGCGTGGCAACCCATGTGCTGGCCTTTGAAGGCGAGAGCCAGGTGACGTGGTTCAACGGCAATTTTTCCGATTACGAGGCCGACCGCCGCAAGCGACTGGGCCTCGCCGCCGACACGCCGCATCGCATCCAGTACAAGAAATTGACGCGCGCGTAGCACTTTAGACGTGTGCACGCCCACCAAAGAATTCGTCGAACGGCAGGTTCACAGGCAGGCTTCGCATCACGACGTTTATCAATGCTCGCATCAACGGCAGTTCATCTGGCCTCAGAATGCCGCGCTCGACCAGCCTGGGCAGCGACACGCTCATCATGCGGATGATCTCGGCGGATTCCAGCGTTTCACCCGCCATGATCTGGCGTGCTTGGGTATAGCGATGCCCCGAACCGAGCAACTGGCCTAATCGAACGGTGCGCCCGCCCACGCTCGTCACGTACAGGTCACCCGCGCCGGGCAATCCGTAGGCGAAGGTCCGCGTCGCCCCGACGATTTCCAAGATCCTTTCGATCTCTGTGCACCCTTGTGCGAATATGGCAGCCGCCATATTGTGCATGCAGGCGCCTGCCGCGTCAACGCCGCCTGCTTTTTCCAACAAGCCCGCCGCCAGGCCAACGCCCAACGTATAAGCATTCTTGAGCGCGGCGCTGACCTCAAGCCCGGCCAGGTCGGTGGTCGTCCAAATGTGGTAATAGGCCGTGCGAAAAGTGGCGGCAAGTTTCTCCACAGCCTCGCGGTCGCGCGAGCCAAAGACGACGCAACTGTGCCGTCGCCCAGCCAGTTCTCCGGCGATGCACGGCCCGCCGACGGCCGCCAGCTTTACCTGAGCGCGGATGTCAGCCGGCCATTCGCTCCCCAGCACATCCGGCAAGATCATCAGATCGCCATTATCTTTAGCCTCCAAACCCTTGGTGATGGCGATGATCAACTGGCCGGGTCGCAAGTACGGGCCAATCGTCCGTCCAATCCAATGCACACCAGGTGAGCTCACACCGCTGACAATGATTTCAGTTTCTTCCATTGCCTCGGCGATTTCCTCAACATAGAAAGAGCGAACCCCAGGCGGCAGTTGGCGCTTGAGCCGCGGGTGGAACTGTTCCTCTTTGCAGCTTTTGATCATCGCCGCATCCAGGTGAGTGCCCACCAGATGAACCCGGTGCCCGTTGTCCGAGAGCGGATACGCGGTCGCGGTTCCCATCAGCCCAGCACCCACGATGGTTACGTTAGCCATTCCGCCTCCTAGCGTTACTCCATCGCATCACTGTTTCCGGCGAGGCAGCCACGGCACAAACGCGCTGGTCGTCTCGATATACTCTTTGTAGCCAGGCCGCTTGTCCATCGTCTTTTCCAACAGCGCCACGCCCGAGACGCGCACCAGCAGTGTCGTCATGATGATGGGACTGAAAATTGTCCACCATCCCCCCGCAGCCAGCGCAATGAGATAGTAACCCCACCACTGCGCCGCATCGCCAAAGTAGTTGGGATGGCGAGTAAAGCGCCAGACGCCCTGGTTCATCACTTTACCCTTGTTGGCCGGGTCGGCCTTGAAGTGAGCGAGCTGCCAGTCGCCCATCGCTTCAAAGAAAAAACCAATCGCCCACACCGGGATCGCCAGCCAGTCGAGCAGGGTCAGGCCCGGCCTGGCATAAAGTTGCGCGGCCAGCAGCGGTGCAGAGATTATCACCAGCAATAGACCTTGCGTGACAAAGACCTGGAAAAAACTGCGCCACCACCATTTCTCTCCGTGTTCCTGGCGCCACTCTTGGTAACGGAAATCTTCTGGCTTGCCCCAGTTGCGCCAGAGGATATAGAGCGAAAGCCGCAAGCCCCAGAGGGTGACCAAGATGCTGATAAGCAGCTTGCGGGCCAGCCAGCCATCCGGCGTGAGCGCAAAGTAAACCCAGTTGGCAATGACAAAGCCCGTCCCCCAAAAGATGTCCACGATGCTGGAATTCCGCAGCGCCAGGCTGACGAGCCATAGAAGCGTCATGACGCCCAAGATGCACAGGGCGGCGATGCCGTACACTTGAATAAAAGACATGGGCTATTCTCCTTATCGTCGCGCGGTGACGACTGCAAAGCCGGCCGCGCCCGGCCCAATGTTCGCCCCCAACACCGGGGTGATTTCCACGGAAGGTATCTCGCCCGAAGGTAAGAGGTGCTGCACTTTTAACCGGAGCGACTCGGCTTTGGCGGGAGCATGTGAATGCACAAAAGCTACTCGCTCAAAGGGAGCCAGGTCGCTCATCTGGCTCACCAGCCGCTCGGTCGCGCCATTGTTGGTACGGACTCGCTCGGCAGTCGGTTTGCCGTCGTACATCTTGAGCAGCGGCTTCATCTGCAGCAAAGTGCCAAGCGCCGCCACCGCCGAGTTCATCCGCCCGCTCCGGCGGAGGTACTCGAGCGTATCCAGCGCGGCGATCACGTACGTGCGCGAAATCTGATCTTGTAGCAAGGCCATGATCTCGCGCATCGAGCCGCCCTCGGCAGCCGCCTGCGCCGCTCGCTCGACGAGAAAACCTGTCCCCAGGCTCAACTGCCGCGAGTCCATCACGGTCATTGGAACTGAGCGTGTCTCTTTGGCCGCCAGGCGCGCAACATCCACCGTGGCGCTCAGGCTGATGGAGATGTGAAGTGACAGGATTTCGGTCGCACCCTCACTCGCCAGCTTCTCGTAAGCCTTGCGGAACATGTCCGTGCCCGGCGTGGCCGTTGTTGGCAGTGGATTGTAGGTGGGCAGCCGCTCGTAAAACTCTTGGCGCGAAAGCTCGACGCCGTCCAGGTAGCCTTTTGAGCCAACGTTGATGTACAACGGCACGACGGTGATGCCACACCGGGCGATGACCGATTCCGGCAAATCGCACGTGCTGTCAGT
>CAYGWJ010000262.1:0-19771 GCA_964353405.1 uncultured Anaerolineae bacterium | reverse complement strand
TCGAACAATCCGTACTCAACGCGAAGCATTCAAAGCGTGTCAGCGATTCAACGCACGTCAGGTGAAGACGCTATCTGGCAAAATCGTCGAAATGCGCATCGCCGACTGCATATAATTCGAGCAATGTACCGGTGTCCAGATAACACGTTGATTGGCCTGGGGCGCTATGACGATGCCTGCGACTTGTTTTATTACCGGCTTGAGTACGCCACACATTTCCGCCTAGGCGCCAGCCGCCAACGCGCCGAACTGCTGGAGGCGCTCTTTCCTGACGGGCTGGAGCAGTTGCCGCGCCTGAGCAAGCCGAGCGACCAAGCCTTCACGCTCAACGCGCTGGCGCTAGCATACAAGAACAGCGGACAGCCCGGGCGTGCCGCGCCGCTGTACCGCCGTCACAATCAAGTTAGGGAAAAAGAAGGCGATAAGGAAGGCCTGAGCATCGGCCTGGGCAACCTGTCGAACGCGCTGCGGCTGGCGGGCTGGCTGCGCGAGTCAGAATCTGCCGCGCGCCGTGCGCTCGTCATCACGCGCGAGCAGAATGACCGCCTTTGGGAAGCGGCCAATCTGTACTGGCTTGGCCTGGCGCTGGCAGCGCGAGGCGTTGCGCCGGAATCCGAGGCCGCGCTGCGACGGTCACTGCGAATGTTTATAGCACAGTCCCATACTCAAGCGGAAGGTGTGGGCAATTCCTATCTTGCCCAACGCGCGCTGTGGTGGGGCGACCCGGCCGCCGCCCGCCCGTTGGCCGACCGCGCTTGGGAACTAGCGTACGACCAGCGCCACGAGCTCGATTTCATCCGCGCCGCTCGTCTGCAAGGCGAGGCGGCGGTCAAGACCTTTGAGGTTTTGCGAAGCACCCTGGAGCGAAGCGGAGTGGGCGAAACCTCAAAGGTCTCGTATGCCGACGAACGCCTGCACCACGCACTCACCCGCGCGCGGGCGGCGAACGATGCCGAAGAAGAACTGCCCGCGCTCATCGCGCTGGCCGAGTTGCGCCGCCGGCAGGGCAACCTACCCGCCGCGCGCGAATTCCTGGACGATGTGTGGGAATCCGCCGAGCGCGGGCCGTATCCGCTTCGTGCGGCGGATGCGTTCAACGTGCTGGCGCAAATCGAGCGGGATGCGGGCAACCTCGCGGCGGCAGTTGAGGCGGCGACCCGGGCGTACCGGTCGGCGTGGTGCGATGGCGAGCCGTTTGCGTATTACTGGGGACTGGTCGCCGCGCGAGCGCTCCTGCGCGAACTCGGCGCGCCGGAGCCTCAACTCCCGCCGTTCGACGAGTCGAAATTCGAGCCGATGCCGGAAGTGGAGATCAATCCGCATGACGAGTTCTATGTGGAGAAAAACACGACTTGACCTGTCATTCCGAGCGAGCGCCTTTTGCGAGCGAGGAATCTCTACCACCCGCTAGCAACCGTGCTGGCCGTCGCAGAGATTCCTCGGCCTCCGGCCTCGGAATGACACGGTGCAGCAACCTGTCATTCCGAGGAGCGCAGCGACGAGGAATCTCTACCCTGGGCTAGAAGTCTTGCTGACTGGCGCAGAGATTCCTCGCTCCCTCCGGTCGCTCGGAATGACAAAAGAGTGTGCCTGTGCTCAAGCAATACTACGTCTACATCATGGCAAGCAGGTCCCGCGTCCTGTATGTTGGCATGACTAACGACCTGCAACGCCGTGTGGAACAGCATAAGCAAAAGCTAATCGAGGGCTTTACTCAAAGGTATAATGTCACACGGCTGGTATATTATGAGGTGACGAACGATGTTCACGCTGCCATAGCGCGTGAGAAGCAAATCAAAGGCTGGCGCAGGAGCAAAAAGACCGAGTTGATAGAGTCAGTGAATCCGACGTGGAGCGATTTGAGCGAAGAATGGGTGTGATCCCATCACCCCGTAACCGTGTATAATCCACACGAAAGGCAGCGCACATGGCAACCATGAACCGCGACGGACTGCTGGCGCTTTACGAATACGACGCTTACGCCAATCGCCTGGTGCTGGATGGCCTGGCGCAACTGAGCGAGGACGAGTTCACGCGCGCGCCCAGCCCCAGCCGCAGCACCGTTCGCACATTGTTTCTCCACTCACTCTTGGGTGAGGCGTGGTTTCTGGCCGCGTGCCAGGGGCGCAAATTCGAGCCGCCTGACCTGCCCACGCTGGACGACATTCGCCGCTTTCAGAGCGAGCTGGAAAAGGAACAGCAGGCTTTCATCGGGACACTTGCCGAAAGCGACCTGGCGCGCGACGTGCAGATCGAGCTTGGGGGACGCCCGTATCACTTGCCCATGTGGCAATTGCTCGTTCAGGCGTTCCTGCACGCCACGCAGCATCGCGCCGAGCTGGGCATCGTGCTCGGCCAGATGGGACATCCGCTGCCGACCATGGACATTATCGTTCACTTTATGCATCAGAGCGGCCAGCTGTGGCCGCCGGAATGAAACGTGACCTTTTACGTATCACGTATCACGTTTCACGCATGACTCGATAACACCATGCAAGACATTCTCGCCGTTCTATCCTGGTGGGTCATCATCCAACTCATCGGCTTGGCCGCGTGGCCGCTGGCGTTCAGGCTTTTACGCTTTCTGCCGGATCGAGGCTACACCGCCGCCAAACCCCTCGGCCTGCTGTTGACCAGTTACGTGCTGTGGCTGTTCGGCTCGCTGGGTCTCGTTTCCAACAGCCTGGGCGGCATCGTCTTGGCGCTGGTGATGGTGATCGCGGCGTCAGCCTGGGCGTTGAGCCGCGACGGCTTTGATGTTCTGCGCGAGTGGTTCAATCAACATCGCGCGATGGTGCTGGCTTACGAAGCGCTCTTTCTCGTGGCGATGTTGGGCTGGGCGGCCTATCGGGCCACCAATCCCGCCATCAGCTCGACCGAAAAGCCGATGGAGTTCATGTTCCTCAACTCTATTTTGCGCAGCCCAGCCTTTCCGCCGCAAGACGCGTGGCTTTCGGGATTTGGTATCAGCTATTACTACTTTGGCTACGTGATGATGGCGGTCATGACGCGGCTGGCCGGCACGGCGCCGGGCGTGGCTTATAACATCAGCCACGGGTTGTGGTTCGCGATGATTGCCGGCGGCGCATTCGGTGCAGGCTATCAAATATCAAATCAGAAGTCTCAAATCTCAAAACGGATGCTGTCACCCATCGCAATCGGAATTATTGCCGCATTATTCGTCGTTTTCCTGGGCAACCTGGAAGGGACACTGGAAATCGCGCACCTGAACGGCGTCGGTTCGACGCAATTCTGGAAGTGGCTGGACATCAAGGACCTGTCCGGCCCGGCACAGACGGGCGGCGGTCCCAAGGACTTGCGGTTTTACTGGTGGTGGCGCGCGTCGCGCGTGGTGCACGATTACACGCCCGAGGGCGGCGACCAGGAAGTGATTGACGAGTTCCCCTTCTTTAGCTTCCTCAACGGCGACCTGCACCCGCACACGCTGGCGTATCCGTTCGTTTTCCTGGCAATCTCGCTGGCGCTGAATGTATACATGAACAAGAGGCAAGAGGCAAGTGGCAAGAGGCAAGAGGCAAGTGGCAAGACGCAAGACGCAGGTGGCAGGATGCAAGACGCAAGTGGCAAGACGCAAGAGGAGCCACGCGAATTGCATCTTGCATCTTGCATCTTGCATCCTGTTGGATTGGACGGGCCTGACCTGTTGCTGTATGCCCTCTGCCTCGGCGCATTGGGGTTTTTGAACACGTGGGACTTTCCGATTTACCTCTTTCTCGCCGTGGCGGCCTTGGCGCTGCGCCGCTGGCAGGAAAGAGGCCGGCTCGACGAGCAAGTGATGTGGGATGCGGTTGTGCTCGGCGCGATGTTGGGCGTGGCCGGCCTGGCGCTTTATTTGCCGTTCTATGTGAGCTTTCAATCGCAAGCACGCGGGATTTTGCCCAACCTGTTCAATGGCACGCGCTTTCCGCAATTCCTGGTCATGTTCGGCCAGTTCGCCGTGCCGGTCGGCCTGTTCCTGCTGGCACTGGCCGCAACACGCGCCAAGGTTTCCGCGTGGCGATTCTGGCTGGGCGCGCTTGGCTGGGCTGTTGGGCTTTTGCTGGTGGCGACGCTCATCGGCATAGCACTGGGCCTCATCTCGCCTGATGGGCGCATGGCGCTGCAAGCCTGGCGGACAGGTCAGCCCATTCCCGGACTTGATCCAAATACCGGCAATTTCGTCGGCGCGCGGCTCATTCAACGCCTGGCTGACCCGTGGACGCCTTTGTGGCTGGCGCTCGCAATCGTGGTGATTTTCAAATTACTCGGTCACCTTGTCCGCTGGCGCGTGTCACCTGGTCACCTTGTCACCCCTTCGGATGAAAAAACCAAACCGCTTGCGAATCCGTCTGTATCATTTGTCTTGTTGCTTTTCCTGCTCGGTGCGGCGCTGGCGCTGTCGGTCGAGTTTATCTATCTGGCCGATTCGTTCGGGACGCGGATGAACACTGTCTTCAAGTTCTATTACCAGGTCTGGGCGCTGTGGGGAGTTGGAGCCGCGTGCGCCGTTGGCCTGATGTTGGACGATGAAAACTTGTGGACGCCCTTCCGCGTTGTGACCGGCATCGTCACCGCGCTGCTCGTCGCGGCGACCGTGGTCTATCCCATGCTGGCCATCTCGACGCTCGGCGACCGGGCGAACCCCACGCTCGACGGCACGGCCTGGGTCAGGCAATCTTCTCCGGACGAATACGCGGCAATTCAATGGCTCAACCAGAACGTGAGCGACTCGCCTGTGATCCTGGAGGCGCCGGGACAATCCTATCATGCGGAACAGTCGCGCATCTCGGCCTTTACCGGCTTGCCGACCGTGTTGGGCTGGGGCGGCCACGAGCTGCAGTGGCGGGGCAACTATGACGAGGGCGGCCGCCGTGAGCCGGAGATTAATAAGATTTACATGTCGCGGGACGACAAGGAAACCTTGACGCTGCTGGACAAGTATGCTATAAGCTACGTCTACGTTGGGCCGACGGAGCGAGGCATGTTCCCCGCAACCAGCCTGAACAAGTTCGACACGCTGTTGGACGTGGCGTTCAGGCAGGGGAACGTGACCATCTACCGGAGAAGATAGTGGCCAGTGGACAGTGGATAGTGTACAGTGGACAGTGGTGAGTGCTCAGTGGATTGACCGCTAACCTCTGTCTGCCGAACAAGTGCTACGGACACCTATGACAATCCAAGAACCGAAACCCGCAATCACCTATCCGAAATTGACGGTCGAGATCAGCCTGTACGCAATGGTTGCCGCCCTGGCCCTGGCCCTGCGGCTGTATCGCCTGGGTCTTGCGCCGCTTTCGACCGATGAGGCAATGCTTTCGATAGCCGCATTGCGTGGAACGGCGATCCCGGCCGGAACCAGCCCTGTGCTCTACTGGATCAACGCCATTTTGTTCTCTATCTTTGGAGCTGGCGACACGTTGACGCGACTCTTGCCCGCGCTGGCCGGCTCCGCTCTCGTGATTCTGCCTGCCCTGCTGCGCGAGCGCATCGGGCGAGTCGGCGCCTTGGGCGCCGCGGCGCTCCTGGCTATCTCACCCGTTGCCGTTATCACTTCGCGCACTGCCACGGGCGATGCGCTCGCCGCCGCTGCGATGATGGGGCTGGTCGCTGTGGCGAACGGCTATCTGCGTAGGACAAGTTGGCAACTGGTCCTGCCTGAAGCATGGCTCTATGCAGGCGCGGCGCTGTTGGGTGTGGGCCTTGCCAGTGGACACATCATATACTCGGCAGTGTTAATGGTGTTCATGGGCGCGGGCGTGATCGCCATCGTCGGCTGGGCGGACGAAGCGCGTGACGCGTGGCAGACGATTCGCAAGACGCCGGGGCTGCTGGGAAAGCTGGTGGGCGCCTTGGCCGCCGCGTTCGTGGTGAGCGCGACAGCGCTCATGTGGCAACCGGGTGGATTGGGCGCGGCGGTTAATCTGTTCACCGCATGGCTGGCTGGTTTTTCATTTGGCGTAACGGGCTGGTACTGGCCCTTCCAACTGCTGGCCGTGTACGAACCGCTGGTCGTCGTGGCTGGACTGGCAGGCATGTTCTTTGTGCTGCAGCGCGCCGGCCGCTTTGGCAGCCTGCTCATTGCGTGGCTGGTGATAGCAGTGCTTCTGGCCGTGCTGCGCGCCGGGCGCACGAGTGGCGATGTGTTGCTCGTCGTGCTGCCGCTGGCGCTGCTGGGCGGAGTTGCGCTTGAAACGCTGGCCGATTCACTGCGCGGGCTGCGCTTTGGCGCGGAAGAGGGCGCGCTCATCCTCATCCTGTGGCCTGTCATCGCCTACCTGGTGCTGGGTGTGGCCGGTTACGCCAACAACCCGAACGCCGTCCCGGCGGCTGCCGCCGCGCTGAACCTTGGCCCGCTGACGCAGCTCATCCAGGTGGCCCTGGCGGCGGTGTTCATGGCGGTACTGGTGGCGTTCTTTATTGCGCTGAGCGGCGCACAAGTGGCGGTACGCGGCGCGACGCTGGCGATCCTGGTCGTGCTGGCCATTATGACGTGGGGCGCGGGCTGGAACGCGGCGCAGAATCACCCAGGCGACCCGCGCGAAATCATCAACGGGCCGCAGGCCACCTCACCCACCGTGCGCGACCTGGCACGCGACGTGGCGAAACTGTCCGCCGACAATACCACGGATGTTACGACACTTGCGCTCATTGTCCAGTCGCCGCCGGATGATGTGCTCGCGTGGTACCTGCGCGACCTGCGCAACGCGCGCTTTGTCAGCGCGGTGGACGAATCGTCCGCGCCGCTGGTGGTGGTCACGACCGGCAAGCCGCCTGCACTTGCGGGCAGTTACGCCGGGCAGCGCTTTGCGCTTCAGCGCGAATGGCGCCTCGAAGGCAGGTCACCCGAAGACATTTTGAAATGGCTCGTCTTTCGCCGGGCCGACTTGCCCGCGCCCACACAGCAAGGCGTGTTGTGGGTGAAGCAAGATCAACAAGTGAGATAAAATCCATGACCAACGAATCAAAACCATCCTTCCTCGACACTCCCCTCGTCGCCACGCTCAAGCTCGATGCGGAAAAGGGACTCTACATCTTGTTCGGGCTGGCCGGCATCTTCTCACGCTTCTGGCGCGTGGGCGACCGTGTGATGAGCCACGACGAAAGCCTGCACGCCTACTTTTCATGGGGACTGTACATGGGGCGCGGCTTTCAACACACGCCATTGATGCACGGGCCGTTCCTGTTCCACCTCAATGCGCTCCTCTATTCGCTGTTCGGCGCGGACGATTTCACCGCGCGCATCGGCCCGGCCGCGTTCGGCGTGGCACTCGTCCTTTTGCCGTGGACTCTGAGGCGATGGCTGGGACGTATCGGCGCGCTCGTCGCGTCGTTCATGTTCCTCATCTCACCCATGATGCTCTACTATGCGCGCTACATCCGCAACGAAGTCTGGGTGACGGTCTGGGTGATGCTGGCGCTGTGGGCCATGTTTGCCTACCTGCGTGACCCGAAAGCAAAATGGCTCTATCTTTTCGTGGCGGCTACCGTGCTGCATTTTGCGTCAAAGGAAGTCGTCTTTATCTACTGCGGCATCATGGGAACCTACCTGGCGCTGTTGACGGTCATCCAGGTAGCGCAGACGCTCGGATGGGGCTGGAGTGGCTTGACGCGGCTGATGGCATCGGCGGTCGGCGTGCTGGCCGTGCTGATCCTGGCCGTGGCGGCGCAAACGACCCTTCTGGTTGTGCGCGACCTGGGGCCTTCACCTGCGCCTCCCGCCGGAGGAACCGCAGCTCCGCCGCCCGTGCTCACCAATGCGGATGTGGTCATCAACCTGGTGATACTGAGTGTCGTGGGCGTAATCTTTGGACTGGCCGCGTACGGCCTCTTGCGCAAGCTCATGCCCGGCTCGATCCGCGAGTCTCCGGCGTTTGACCTGACGATCGCCCTGGGCGCGTTTTTTCTGCCCGCGCTGTCGCCATTCGCCATCAAGCTGGTTGGCTTTGACCCGATGGATTACGGTCAAGCCGGCATCGTGCGCACGGGCGGCATCCTCATGCCGTTCCTGGCCGTGTCCATCGCGCTCGGCCTGTGGTGGAACTGGAAGCGCTTTCTCATCGCGGGCGGCATCTGGTACGGCATCTTTATCACGCTCTTTACGACGATCTTTACCAACGGCGCGGGGCTGGCCACCGGCATGATCGGCAGCCTGGGCTACTGGATCGCTCAACAGGCCGTTCAGCGCGGCAGTCAGCCGTGGTACTACTATGGCTTACTCGTCCCGCTGTATGAATATCTGCCCTTCATCGTCAGCACCATCGGCATCCTGGTCTATCTCGTGACCGGTTTCAAATTCCCGGTCAAAGCGTCCAGGCCAGAAGAAGAATCGGAAACACACGGCCTCGAGCGCGAGATATCGCTCTTTGCGCTGTTCCTCATCTACTGGATCGGCCTGACCTGGGTGGCCTATTCCTACGCGGGCGAAAAGATGCCGTGGCTCACGGTTCACTTTACGCTGCCCATGATCTTGCTCAGCGGACAGTTCCTGGGACGCTGGCTCGAGCGTCTGGATTGGAAAGACACACTGCGTGGCTGGCCTGTGGCGATTCTTGCGCCGCTGTTTGTGATCGCCCTGGGTGGAATGCTCGCCGCGATCAGCGCGGGCGCATTCAAGGGCAAAGAGCTGGCGCAACTCACCGCTTCTGGACAGTGGTTCTCTTCGTTCATCGTCGCGCTAGGCGCGCTCATTGCCTTGGCCGTCGCCTGGCCGCGCGTGGGCGTGTCGAGAGCCGGACGCATCCTCGCCGTGGAAGCTCTGCTGCTGCTGGCAGTGCTCACGTTTCGGACGGCCTGGCGCTGGAACTATATCAGCTACGACTATGTCACCGAGTTCGGCGATTACGCGCACGGCGGGCCGGGCGTCAAGATTGCGCAGGCGCAGATTGACGACATCAGCCGCCGCACCGCGGGCGATCATGCGCTCAAGATTGCCTACGACTCGGACTCGTCCTGGCCGTTCAGTTGGTATCTGCGCGACTATTCCAATGCGGTGTACGTGCCGAGCAACCCGACGCGCGATCAATTGAGCGCGCCGGCAGCGCTGGCCGGTTCGGCATCGTGGCCCACGTTCGAAGCCATCTTCGGCGACCGGTACGACAAATTCACCTACAAGCTCATCTGGTGGCCGATGGAGGATTACAAGGGCAAGAGCGGCAAAACGATCTCTCTCCAGGAAGTCACGTGGGCGCTCACCAACTCGCAAATGCGCCAGGCGTTGTGGGATATTTGGCTCAATCGCGACTATAAGCTCTATGACCAGGTGACGGGCGGGATTCACACGCCGGACAAGTGGCCACTGGTGCACGAATTCCGTCTCTACGTTCGCAAAGACATTTCCGCGATGATGTGGGATCAGCGCATCGGCCCGGCGCCCGTCGCCGCACCGCAGGTTGATCCGTATGCCAAGGGCCGCCGTGACGTGGCCGGTCAGGTCATTGGCGGGCCGGGCAACCTGGCGGGACAGTTCAGCGCGCCACATGGAATGGCCATAGCTCCAGATGGCGGCGTTTACGTGGCCGACAGCAATAACCACCGCATTCAGAAAATTGATTCCAACGGCAAACCGGTGCTGGCCTTCGGCAGTTACAGCGGCCCCAACAACACCAATCCTGCCCCGGGCACGTTTAGCGAGCCGTGGGGCGTGGCCGTCGGCCCAGACGGCAGCGTGTACGTGGCCGACACGTGGAATCACCGCATCCAAAAGTTTGACCCGGCCGGCAAATTCCTCAAGGCGTGGGGCAGCGCCGGGCAGACCGAGGGTGGGCCGCCCAACATCTTCTGGGGGCCGCGCGATGTGGCCGTGAGCAAGGATGGCCGCGTGTACGTGACGGACACGGGTAATAAGCGTGTCCAGGTGTTTAGCAGCGAGGGTGTGTTCATTACCCAGTTCGGCGGCGGGGGCGTCCAGCCCGGCCAGCTCGACGAGCCGGTGGGAATTGCGATTGCGCCCGATGGCGACCTTATCGTCAACGACACGTGGAATCAGCGCGTTCAGGTCTTGACGCCCGATGGCCAGCCGGTGCGCCAGTGGGAAGTCAAAGGCTGGCTCGATCAATCGGTGACGACCAAGCCTTACGTGGCTGTGGACAAGATCGGCAACATCTACACGGTTGACCCGACCGGCTTCCGCGTCCTGGTGTTCGCGCCGGACGGCACGTTCAAAGCGACCTTCGGTGACGTTGGCACAGACGAAAAGAGCTTCCAGTTGCCCATTGGCGTGGCGGTGGACGAGGGCGGCAACGTCTATGTTTCCGACGCGAGCCTTGGCCGCATTCTCCGCTTCAACGCCGCCGACCTGAACATCAAATGACTGCTAACGTCAATACTGTTTAGTTAGCGCATTGGAGTCAAGGCTTTCAGCCGGTGTTTGCCCGCCTAAAGGCTCGACTCCGGCCTTATCTAAACAGTATTGCTGCTAACGTAAGTCTCAACTCTGCTTAATCCCCTGTTAAGGCGGGTGTGCAAGAATATCCTCGTCAGCAGGGAACGATGGTCAAAACACTTGACTGACAACCCTGGGAAAGGGACGGCGGCTGACAGAGGGGCATAGGGGAACCGCCGTCCCAAAACAACAATGCGCGACCCGGTCGCGCTTTTTTGCCCCCCACCTCGGTTCTTCCCTCGCGCAGGGAGGTGGTCATGAAAAGCTCCCTTCCCCCGTCGGATTGCGACGGGGGAAGGGCCGGGGATGAGGGTGTGCGGAGAACGACAATGGAACAGAATCAGCGCAGAAATGGAATCGGATGTTGGGTCGTCACATTGCTCGTGCTGTTGAGTCTCATGGTGGGCACCGTAGGCGGCGCTGTGGGCGGTGGGGCGGTGGCCTGGTTCGCCGTGTCGCGCGCGCGCCCGACCGTTGTTTCAATGGACAAGCCCGTCGTCGCCTCGCCCGTGGTACAACAGCCAGCCACACAACTCCGGCTCGAAACGACCTCGGCCGTCGTGCAGGCCGTCGCCAAAGTGAAATCGGCGGTCGTAACCGTCGTCAACACACAACAACCCAGACGAATGAGGAGCTTCTGGGGCAATCAGATCATCCAGCCTAAATCATCCGGCTCTGGCGTCATCATCTCGCCGGATGGCTACATCCTCACCAATAATCATGTCGTTGAAGGCCAGCAATCGCTCGAAGTCGTCTTTGCCGATGGAAATAAAGCCCCGGCTCGGTTGATTGGCGCTGATCCTTACGTGGACACAGCCGTCATCAAGGTAGATGTGCCCGTGCCCGCCGTGGCTCAACTCGGCGATCCTTTGGCGCTGCAACCGGGCGAGACCGTCATCGCCATCGGCAGCGCCTTGGGCGATTTCAAGAACACCGTCACGGTCGGCGTCGTGAGCGCCACCGGTCGCAGTCTGGATACCGGCAATGACTTTTCACTTGAAGGGCTGATTCAAACCGACGCGGCGATTAATCCCGGCAACTCGGGCGGGCCGCTGGTCAATGTGCTGGGCCAGGTGGTGGCCCTCAACACCGCCATCGTCCGCAACGACAACTCTTCCGGCAACGTGGCCGAAGGGCTAGGTTTTGCCATCCCGTCTAACATCGTCAAGGCTGCGGCCGACCAAATCATCAGGCAGGGTTATGTGGCGAGGCCATATCTGGGCATCCGCTACGTTGCGATCACGCCCGAGGTCGCTGGAGCAAATGGCCTGTCCATAGATTGGGGTGTATACGTCAAGGGCGTGGATAGCGGCTCGCCCGCCGAGAAGGCTGGTTTACGCGCTGGCGACATCATCACCGACATTGGCCCGGACAAAATCAGCGCCGACCTTTCCTATACGAACGCACTCCTGCATCATCAACCCGGCGAGCGTGTCACGCTCAAGGTCTGGCGCGACAACAAGACCATCTCGCTCGAAGTGACATTCGGCGAACAACACTAGCCGCGAGAAAGAATGAGGACGCTCAGACTCGCCATTCGTCATTCGTCCTTTATGCTACCCGTCACTACCCTTGTTGTCCCTCCGGGTGTAGAATAACCCCGATTGTTTAGACCCCGAGTTCCTCGAGTTCCCCCCAGGCGCAGGATCTGAAGGGACTCGAACGGACTCGCCAACCATTCGCAGTTGCAATCACACGGGAGGGCACGTGAAACTACACGAATATCAGTCCAAGCAGATCTTTGCCCGGTACGGCATCCCCATCCCCAAGGGTAGAGTCGCCAGCACGATGGAAGAGGCGCGCGAGATTGCCGTTGAACTCGGCAAGCGTGTCGTCGTCAAGTCTCAAGTGCTCGTGGGGGGACGGGGCAAGGCCGGCGGCGTCAAGGTGGCCAACACCCCTGACGAAGCCGAGCAGGTTGCGCAAAAGATTCTGGGGATGAACATCAAGGGGCTGACCGTCCGCAAGGTGCTGGTGGACGAAGCCGCCGACATCCAGCAGGAAATCTATTTGGGCGTGGTCATCAACCGCGCCGCCCGCCGCGTGACGATGATGGCCAGCGCCGCCGGCGGGATGGATATCGAACAAGTCGCCCGCACCTCTCCAGAGAAAATCATCAAGGTTCTCATTGATCCGTTCCTCGGCCTGCGCGATTACCAGGCACGGCAGATTGCATTCTCGCTCGGCCTCAAGGGCGATAACGTGCGCGATTTCAACATCATCGCCGCCGGGCTGTACAAAGCGTTCCTCGATTGCGACGCAAGCCTGGCCGAAATCAACCCGCTCGTGGTGACGGGCGAAGGCAAGCTGTTGGCCGTGGACGGCAAGATCGTCACGGACGACAACAGCCTGTTCCGCCACCCGGACCTGGCCGCCATGCGCGATGTGGACGAAGAGACGTCATCCGAGGCCGAAGCGCGCAAGTTTGGCCTGAGTTACATCCAGCTCGATGGGCAGATCGGCTGCATGGTCAATGGCGCGGGCCTGGCTATGACGACGATGGACATTGTCAAGCTGTTCGGCGGAAGCCCGGCTAACTTTTTGGACATTGGCGGCGGCGCTTCGGCGGACAAGGTCGCAGCGGCGCTGCGCATCATTCTGGCCGACCCGAACGTCAAGGCGGTGCTGTTCAACATCTTTGGCGGCATCACGCGCTGCGATGAAGTGGCCAGGGGCATGGTGACCGCGCTAGAACAAGTGCCGACGCAGGCGCCCATGGTCGTGCGGCTGGTGGGCACAAACGAGGAAGAAGGTCGCGCGATTTTGGCCGGGGCCAAGATGCAAACGGCCAGCACCTTGGTGGAAGCCGCGCAGAAAGCTGTGGCGGCGGCCAAGGGCGTAGAGTACATCCCATCCCCGGCGCCTCCGCCGGTCGTCTACAAGCCCAAGGTGCACACCGTCGCCGGGCCGGCTGCAAAGAAAACGGTCAAGCCCGTCGCCAAAAAGGCCGTCAAGCCAGCGACCAAGAAGCCCGTCAAGAAAACCGCCAGGAAGTGATCTCGGATTTCGGCCCGAGACTCGTTTTCGATCTGCGCACCGCAATCGGAAATCCACAACCTGCAATGGAGAAACCACATGAGCATACTCGTTGATAAAAACACCCGTCTCATCGTCCAGGGCATCACCGGGCGCGAAGGCGAGTTTCACGCGCGGCAAATGTTAGAGTATGGAACCAAGGTCGTGGGCGGCGTGAGGCCCGGACGGGGCGGCGAATGGGCCGTGGACGGCAAAGTGCCCGTATTCGATACGGTGAAAGAAGCCGTAGAAACAACCGGCGCGAACGCTTGGGTCAGTTACGTCCCGGCGCGTTCTGCGCCGGATGCGATCCTGGAAGCGGCCGACGCCGGCGTGCCGTTCCTCGTCTGCATTACCGAGGGCATCCCGGTGCTGGACATGATCCGCGTCCGCGCCTACCTCGACCAGAAGGGCACGCGGCTGCTCGGTCCCAACTGCCCGGGCATCATCACGCCCGGCCAGTGCAAGGTGGGTATCATCCCCGGTCACATCACCATGCCCGGCAACATTGGCATCGTCTCGCGCTCCGGCACGCTCACTTACGAAGTGGTCTATGCGCTTTCGATGCGCGGCATGGGCCAGTCCACGTGCGTGGGCATCGGCGGCGACCCCATCAACGGCACCAGCTTTATTGACGTGCTGGAAATGTTTGAAGAAGACCCGCTCACCGATCAAGTCGTGATGATCGGCGAGATTGGGGGCAACGACGAAGAGAAAGCTGCCGAGTTCATCTCGACGCAGATGAGCAAGCCGGTGGTGAGCTTTATTGCGGGCCGCACCGCACCGCCCGGCAAGCGCATGGGCCACGCGGGTGCCATCATCGAAGGCGGCGCGGGAACGGCGGAAGGCAAGATAGCCGCGCTGGAAGCCGTGGGCGTGCGCGTCGCCAGTCATCCGGAAGAGATTCCACAACTCGTAGCGGAAGCTGCCCGGTAGTGCACCTGGGTAGCAGAAAAGGGGCAACAAACATACACCAGCCGCAGAATTGCCTACGGGGCGAATAGCTTTGGACGCGGCCAGGCGCACAAGATGATCGAGCGTTACCTGGTGGGCAGCGCAGTGACGGCGCGCTATAATCCTGCCAATCCAGCCGAAGCGGTCCTGGAGACAAAAGCCGCCGGAGCAACGCTGTTCTTGATTCTGGGCAGCGTGTTCCTGGCTCTATGCGTTCTATCCGGCTGCTTGACCGTGGTTCTAGGTGTAGCCAACCGGTAGAACCATCGCGACAAAAACCGCCAAGACGTAAAAGTCTTGGCGGTTGAACGTGCGACAAAAATAAAAGCTAGAACGTCGTCCCAATCACGCGCGGCGTGGTGGGGCCAGGGCTGCCGCCGCTCGGCTCAATGGTGACACCCAGCCCGACGAAATCGGATAGGGGTTGCGGCAAAGAGATAAAAGCCGAGACAAATGCTTCGCCCGGCTCTGGCCGGAACAGCCCGCTACTCACGCGCTTTCCGTCCGGCTGGATGAGCCAGACCTGGTACGTGTGCGCCGCGTCGAGCGGCTCCAATCCCCACACAAACAGGACGCCAGAGGCAAGCTCCGAGTTGAGGACGAGTGTGCCGGTGGCCTTGCCGCTCACACTGAACGTCCGGCTCTGAGGATAGGCTACCAGCGACAACGCCTTTTGATTTGTGTACAACTCTTCTGTGAGCGCTGCCTGCTGGCGCTGCAACGCGTTGAGCTGCGCCAGCGTCGAGACGTTCAAGACAACCAGCGCCATCATCGCCAGGCCCGCCACCCATTGCCAGGGCGGCATCGCCCGGCGGCGCGCCACTTGAGGCTTGTCGGAAGCCAGGCTCGCAATCAGCCGGGCGCGGACGCGCGGCGGCGGCGGCTGGCATGGCATGGCAAACATCAGTCCATCGCCCACCGCGCTATATTCTTTCAGGACAGCCTGGCAATCTGTGCACGAGCGCACATGCGCCGCCACGGCTCTGCTCTCGTCGGGGTCGAGCGCGTCCAGCGCATAGCAAGGCAATAAATCCCGGAAAGGCTCACAATTTACATTCATCATTCTGCTATTCCACACCACCCTTGCGAAGGTTAATGGAATTTTGGCAAGGATGCGTCATTCACTCTGCATATTAATACGCCCAATCAGCCCTCAACGGATTTTTCACCCGGGCTTGCTCCATGCAACCATTGCCTGCGAAGCTGTTCCATTCCCATCCGCAGGCGGGTCTTGACCGTCCCCAGGGGCCAGCCCAGCATCTCGGCAATCTGGCTATGGCTGAGCCCCTGGTAATAGGCCAGCACGATGACCTGCCGTTGTTCGTGCGGCAATGCGCGAACGGCAAAATAAAGTGCCCGCCAGCGGGCTTCTTCCGAAGTAGAGTCTGCATCAGGGAGTTCGGCCCACGCCTCGTCCATCTCCTCGTCGTCAGCCAGAGACGGGCGGCGGCGGTCGAGCCTCAGACGGTCAATCGCCGCGTGCCGGGCGATGCTCAGCAGCCAGGTGGAAAACGAGCCCCGGCTGGCCAGGTAACTGCGCGCGCGCGACCACAATTTGAAGAACACATCCTGCGTGATTTCTTCCGCCGACATCGGATCGCCCAACATGCGCAGCGCCAGAGCATAGACGCGGCCCGCATGGCGGTCGTAGAGATGCAAGAGAGCCTGTTGCTCTCCGCGGGCCACTTGCTCGGCTAGTTGGTCATCGGGCAGGGTGGACACGAGGTCACGTCCGTTTGAGTTCGAGGTTGCCTCCGCAGTTGGGACATTGCGAAAGCGCCTGTTTGACCGGGAACTGGGCGCCGCAATACGGACAGCGCCGCTCGACCTTGCTCTCTTTGAGGTTGGGGAATACGTACACGCGCCGGTCCTCGCGCTGTTCCGGCACGGCCTCGCCGCGTGACTGCAACAGCTCCAAAGCCTGCTGAACGCTCGCCGCCGGAGCCGCCAGCTCTGCCACCGCTTCCGCCGCCGTCGTTTCAAACTGGCCTTGCAGGCGCGCCATCTCCACGATGCGGTCGGCCAGGCGCTTGGGGTCAATATTGTTCAGATGCTGCCACGTGAGCCCGGCCCACCCGGCGCCCGCCCCGCCGATGAGGATCAGGATGACGGCCAGGGCCAGCCGTTCCGGCTTGACCATCGCCGCGCATAGAAACAACAGGCCCGCGCCCACCATCAAGCCGCCCAAAATCAGCACGATCAGCAACAGTGTTTTGTTCATGGTCTCCCTCGCAAGACCTGTGAGGTTTCCTAAACCTCACAGGTCTATCCGACTCATCCCTTCCAACCCTGGGTGGCCGCCGTCAAAGCGCCGCTGAGCGAATCAAACATACGCTTGATGTTGGCCTCGGAAAGTGGCCCTTTCACTTCCGCGTCGAACAGCGCGCTGAACTCGCCCGGATGTTGCGCCAGCGCCTGTTCGTCTTTGAGCTTGCCGCGCAGATCATCCCACTGCTTGTGGAACTGGATCACGCCATCGTCCACCGTCACGCTGACGGGCTTGAGATACGCCGAGTGCATCCCCTGCTCCTTGATGAGCGCGTCCACGCTCTGGCCGATGCTCTGCAAGCCCTGGCTCACGCCGCTCAAAAGCGCGATCAAGCCCGCCACCTTGCCCAGGCCTTGCTCGTAAGCATTCTGGGCAAGATTGAAATGCGCCATCTGGTTGATCTCATCTATCAGCGGATTGCCCGCCGGCTGCAGCGCCGTCTCCCAATGGTCAAACACGTAAACGAGGGCCCGGCGCAAGGCCAGCTCTTTTCGCCTGGCGTCATCACTCAGCTGCGCCAGCTCTTCACGCGCGCGAGCGGCATCCACGTTCGCCTGCTGCCACTGCTTTTCAAGCCCGGTTTCTTCCGTCGCATATTGCGCTTTGGTCTTGGCCCATTCTTCTCGCACACTCTTCAAGGCTTGGCCGTTCTCTTCCATACGCCCCAGCAGCCTGTGCCGCTGGCGATCCAGCTCGCTGATCTTGAAAAAGTTGAAAAACACCGTCAGGCAACCCGACCGCCGCTTGATCTCTTGGTTGAGCCGGTTCAACTCGGCCTCTGCTTCGGCGAGGCTGGCCTTTAATTTTTCCTCTTGCGCGTTGAGGCGCGGATTGACCGACTTGATGTCGGCCGTCGCCTTTTGTGCGCGCTGAAGCAGGCCATCGGCGATTTGCTCGGCTTTAGGGACAATCTGCGAGAGCAATTCCTGCCGCCGCCTGTCCAGCGTCTCGCGTTCTTGCACCACGCGCGCGTCAAACGCTTTTCGAATGTCGGCCGGAAGCGCGTTCAGGTCATACGCCGCGCGCAGGCTGAGGTCGTTCAACGTCGCGTCGTGCATCGTTTGGTTGGCCTTGTGCGCGCTGGTGAACTGCAATTGCACGTGGCTCACCTCTTGCGCCACGCCATCCACCTTGCCGCGTGCGTCGCCGAGGAATTTATCCAGTTGATCGAGTGACATGCGTTGTGGCATTGAAAGCTCCTAATGCGTAAAACGTAATGCGTAATGCGTAATACGTAATGCGTAAAACGTGATGCGCCATGCGTCAAATGTCACGAGTCCTGCCTCTTGCCTCTTGCCTCCTGCCTCTTGCCTCTTGCCTCCTGCCTCTTGCTACTTGACCCCGACCCCGCGCACCTGGCCGAACACGCGCCGCTTGACGCGCCAGAGCGCATTGGCCCATGGCGACGCCGGCTGCAGGTGATCGGCAATTTCGGCGAACGTCTTTTGCTCGTCCCAATACAGCGGGCACGCGCCGCAGCACAACTCGGCGTATTCGCACGCGCGGCAGCCCGGCGGCAAAAATTCTTTTTCGCGCCAGTATTTGGCCGAGCGGCGATTCCATACCGCGTCAAACTCTTGCCGCAGAAGATTGCCCACGCCCTGCTCAAAGCTGGAGCACGGCAGCACGCCGCCATCGGGCGCGATCGAAAGCAGGCCGTCCGCTGCCGAGCAGGACGGGCTGCCCAGCCCGTACGCCGCCGGATTGAACAGGCAGAACGGCACCGGGCTGTACCAGATGAATTTCAGTCCCTTGTCCTCGGCGTGCTTTTTCAAATCGAGCACCAGCGGGCCGATGTCGGCATAGCCAATGTCCGTCTGACCCACCGCATCGCCCGTGCGGATGACCATGTTCATCGAAAGGTGCTCCGAGCCGAGCTCGGCCACCAGGTCAATCAGGCCGTGCAGCGCGTCCCGGTTGTGCCGGTTGATCGTCGTGTTGGTGTGGACGCGGATGCCCGCTGCGCGCAAGTTGCGAATGCCCTGCACAGTTCGCTGGAACGCTCCCGACCGGCCGACGACGAGGTCATGCGTCGCCGCGTCGCCCGCTTCCAGGCTCACCTGTGCGCTGTCGAGCCCGGCCTCGGCCAACGCTTGGACCAGGTTGGGCCTGGCACAGCGGATGCCGTTGGTGATGAGGTTCATCCACAGCCCGCGCGAGCGACCGTGTGCGACGAGCTCCGGCAGATCGCGGCGCACGGTTGGCTCGCCGCCGGTAAAGGACAGGCTCGGCACGTGCGCCTGATCCACAATCTTGTCCATCACCGTCTTGACCTCGGCGGTGGACATGGCGGGAACCTTGCGCCCACGGTCGGGCGCGCTGGCGTAGCAGAACGTGCAGCGATTCTGGCAGCGGTACGTCAGCGCGATTTCGGCCAGCACCGGATAGCGCCGCTTGTGCGTGCCGAACGGCGTCTGCTTGACGGCGGGCGCGCAGCCCGGTTGGTTCGAAAGCAAGACGCTTAGACTGCGCAGGAGCGATTCAAGGTCAGCCTCGACGCGCGCCGGCTCGACATTGTATTGCGCGGCAATGTGCGCGACGACGGCCGGCACGTCCACCGTTTCCGCCGAGTAGAGCGCGTGCAGCATCGCCGCCGCGGTCGGGTTGAGGTGATGCACCTTGTTCGGGCGCAGAATCAGCACACCGTCTTCGAGCCGGATAAAGAGGTAGCGGCGGGTGCTCGTGACGAATTGCTCGGCAAAGGATTGGAGAGAGTTATCGGTCATATTGGGTATTAGATATTGGGTATCGGGTTATTCATGTTTGGCGGCCAGCATGTCGGCTAACGATATGTCGGGAAGGACGATAAAGGACCCGATTGCGTGTCCTACCAATTGGTCATGCGCATCATACAGGTTCATTTCGACGATATCCTGGCGCTTGCCAGGTTTGAGCAAGCGCCCTATCGCACGCAGGGAGGTCTGCTTGACTGGCAGGAGAAAGTGAATGGACATTTCTGCCGTTGCGATCCAACAAGCGACCTCGTGCGCTGCGGCGGCGGTGAACCAACCGGCGCAGTCCAGCAGCGTGGCATACACGCCGCCGTGGATGCCGCCCAGGGGATGATCCAAATTGGGATTGTAAGGCAGACTGACGACGGCATTACGTTCTTCCGTATAGGAAAGCGTCATGCCGAAATAGCGGGCAATGGG
>CAYGWJ010000261.1:0-10096 GCA_964353405.1 uncultured Anaerolineae bacterium | reverse complement strand
CACGCCGTAGCGCTTGGCAAAGTCCGCGCCCAGTTGCGCGTGCGTGCCTTCGAACTCGTGGTCAATCGCCTTGCCCAGGTCGTGCAGCAAGCCGCCCATCTTGGAGACTTTGACATCCGCGCCCAACTCGGCGGCCAGGATGCCGGCCAGCCGCGCGCTTTCGATGGCGTGCGAGTGCTGGTTTTGGCCATAGCTCGTGCGGAATCTCAAGCGCCCCAGCAGCTTGAGTATTTCGGGATGCAGCCCCGGCACGCCGGCTTCCAACGCGGCGCGCTCACCCTCTTCTTTGATGACCTGGTTGACCTCGGCGCGGGCATCTTCCACCAGCTTTTCGATGCGCGCCGGGTGGATGCGCCCGTCGAGGATGAGCTTGGACAGCGCCACACGCGCCACTTCGCGCCGTATCGGGTCGAACGACGAAATCGTCACGGCTTCGGGCGTGTCGTCCACGACAATGTCCACGCCGGTGGCCTTTTCGATGGCGCGGATGTTGCGCCCGGCCCGGCCGATGATGCGGCCCTTCATTTCGTCGGCGGGCAGGGGGATGGTGGAGACCGAAATCTCGGACACCTGGTCAGAGGCCACGCGCTGAACGGCGAGCGTGATGATCTCCCGCGCGCGCTTTTCCGCTTCTTCCTTCGCTTCGGCTTCCACCTGGCGAATCTTGCGCGCCATGTCCTCGCGGGCATCTTTCTCTACATCCTCCACCAGAAGCTTCTTGGCATCCTCGCGCGTCATCTCGGCCACGCGCGACAGTTCTGCCATGCGCTGCTGCTCGATCTTTTCCAGGTTGTTCGTCCGCTTGTCCAGGTCGCTCTGACGCTGGCTGATCTTGCGCTCGCGCTGTTCAAGACGTTCCAGCTTTTGCTCGTACTCTTCGCGCCGACGAGCCATGCGCTCTTCCTCACGCTGCCACTCGACGCGGCGGCGCTTGGCTTCGGCCTCTACTTCGTCGCGCAGCTTGATCGCTTCGTCTTTGGCGGCCAGCACCGTTTCTCGGGCCTGGGTCTGCGCTTCCTCGATGACGTGGTCCGCTTGGGTGCGCAGCGCCCTGGCTTCTTGCTCGGCCTGGTATTGCTTGAAGAAATATCCCAGCGCAGCCCCGGCGGCGGCCGCCGCCAGAGCAACGATGATGATTGGCAAAATCGCCCCTAGACCCATCTAAACCTCGCTTTCAAAAGAATCTTGATTTTCAGGATGCAAGTCATTCCACGCGCGAGCCGCAGCCTCGCGCGCCGTGTCGTAAGAAAAACCGCGCCGGGCCAGGTGCGCTTCCAGCTTGCGCCGGAATTCGCGCGGATCGGTCGCGCGGATTTTGCGCGCCTGGGTCACTGCCGCGCGATAAGCCGAGTCGTCTTCGTTGTGACCTTGGCCCAGCGCCTCGGCGATCACGTCGTCCGGCACGCCTTTTTGCCGCAGCTCCATGCGAAGGGCCCGCTCGCCGCGCGGGCGAAAGTCACTTCGATTCTCCAGCCAGTAGCGCGCAAAGGCCCGGTCGTCCAGCAAGCCTGCCTGGCTCAATCGCTCGACGACCTCATCAATGACGTCTGGCCTGACGTCTTTAGTTTTCAGATGGCGGCGGATTTCGTCCACGCTGCGCGGGCGGTAATCGAGATAACGCAGCGCGGCTTCGTGCGCCTGGTGCGCCTCGTCGCGGTCTTGCAGCGCGGCGATTTCGTCATCGGCAAGTTTTTGCCCGCGTCGCAGCTTGATGGCTTCAAGCGCGGCCAGGCCAAAGGCAAAGCGTCCGTCAAGGTAAACGTTGACGCGCTCCTTGTTATTCTTCTGGACTTGCAGCGCAGTAATGACGCCTGACATTCTCGATACAAAAAAGAGCTGTGACGTGTAACCGCCACAGCTCTCGCTGCCAGCCGACAAGTTGATCCATTCAATTGTGCGCCGCGCTATCGCATTACCCGGCGCAAGGACGCAAGGTCGCAAAGGTCTAGACAGACCGTAGACGTTGCAATCGCCGTCGAGTTCCCGATGGACGCAACAAATCCCCAGAACCCGCGCAAACGATGACGTTAAAACCCGGACTCGCGCCAGACGCGCGGAACCGATCACGCCTGGCAATCCATTCCCGGACTGGCGTTGTCTGAACATGCCAGTATGTATGCAACGGTTTGGCCTTTAGCGCTGTCGGCACTCTGATTACAAAAGTGATCAGCAACAGTAAAAGGAGCGCCACAGCCGGCCCTTGCTCGATCAACATTGGCTGTATGGTGGCGGTCGCCCGACCTCGGGTCGGGTGAACACGAGATGATTACGTTTCTTCTGAATTACGTTTCTTCTGATTCGCTTTCTTCTTCGCTGCTTTCCGCAGGTGGCGTGACGCTGCCGCCCAGACGGGTCCTTCCGGCGGCGGCAGCGGCATTGGCGCGAATCTGTTCTTCAATCTGCGCCAATAACTCTGGATTCCCCTTTAAAAATTCTTTGGCGTTCTCGCGCCCCTGACCCAAACGGGTATCTCCAAAGGCAAAGAACGCGCCGCGCTTGGTGATGATCTCTAGCTCGGTCGCAATGTCCAATACATCGCCGGACTTGCTGATGCCTTCGTTGTACATGATGTCAAACTCGGCCTCGCGGAACGGCGGCGCGACCTTGTTCTTGGTCACGCGCACCTTGGTCCGGTTGCCGATGACCTGGCCCTCGGTCTTGATGCTCTGAATCCGGCGAATGTCCAGGCGAACCGACGCATAGAATTTCAAAGCATTGCCGCCCGTCGTCGTCTCGGGATTGCCAAACATGACGCCGATCTTTATCCGCAACTGGTTGGTGAAAATGATGGCGGTGTTGGATTGCTTGATCGCGCCGGAAAGCTTGCGAAGCGCCTGGCTCATCAAGCGCGCCTGCAGGCCCATGTGACTGTCGCCCATCTCGCCTTCGATCTCGGCGCGCGGGACGAGCGCGGCGACCGAGTCCACCACCAACACGTCCATGGCGCCGGAGCGGATCAGCGCTTCGGCGATTTCCAATGCTTGCTCGCCCGTGTCGGGTTGAGAGATGTAGAGGTCGTCAATGTTGACGCCGCAGCGGGCGGCATAGGTGGGGTCGAGCGCGTGCTCCATGTCAATAAAGGCGCACGTCCCGCCGAGCTTTTGCGCTTCGGCAATGATGTGCAGGCAGAGAGTGGTCTTGCCGGCGGATTCGGGGCCATAGACTTCGGTGATGCGTCCGCGCGGGATGCCGCCCACGCCGAGCGCCAGATCGAGCGCGATGGAGCCGGTGGGGATCGTCTCCACTTGCAGGTGGGTGGCTTCGCCCAGGCGCATGATCGCGCCGTCGCCAAAGCGTTTGGCGAGACTGGCGAGTGTGGTATCGAGCGCCTTGCTTTTTCCGGATTCGGTCTTGGCGGGAGCGGGCTTGTCCTCGGATCGTTTAGTCATGGCTGCCTGTATGTTTTAAGGATGAGCCAAGTGTACCACAGAATCGGGGCAAAGGGCAAATCAGGTTCGGGGTATTGGGTAGTGGGTATTGGGTATTGGAGATTAGAGATTGGAGACGGTTTTGAGCCAGCCGCCCAACAGGCGTCCCATTTCGGCCACCATCTGCGCGGCATGTTGATATTGGCCGGGCGTGAGCCACTGCCATTCCCGGCACAGGCGCAGGTAAAGCCTGACCTTGTTCAAAGCGGCGTCGGCCTGGCGCAAGAGGTCCCGTCGTGCTGTTCCGCGGGCGGCTTCGGCGTCCACGATCAATTCCTGGAAATCCAGCGCCGCGTTTTGCAGTCGCTGGGTCACCCCGAACCGCTGCGGGCGCGGAAAGCTCTGCGTGCGCTGCAACAGCCACGAGAGAAAATCGAATGTGCGCGCGAACAAGGGTGAGGTTTCCAAGTCTGTGCTCCTACTGCAAGGCGATGGCGCTGAGAATAGAGCGGCGCAAGCCCCACGTGTCGCCATAGCGCGCGTGATTCACCCAGCCGCGCACCGAGGCGTGCAAGCTATCGAGCGGGGTGCGCCCGGCCGTCACCTCAGCCGCCTGCTGTTTGAACTTGCGCCGGAACGAGATGGCCTTGCGCGCTTTGAGGCGGCGATGCGTGGGGAACACGGTAAAGCCCAGGAAGGGCAGCCCTTCGGTAACAGGGCGCGGCTGCGCGCACTCGATATGAATGGTGAGCCGCAGTCCAGCCAAGAACTCGATAGCCTCGGCGCGCCAGTCCCAGAGCGTCCGCTTGTCTTTCGCAAACAAGACGACGTCGTCCACGTAGCGCAGGTAGGCGCTGCATTTGAGGTCGCGCTTGACGAACTGATCGAGCGAGTTGAGGTAGACGTTCGCCCAGAATTGCGAGGTGAGGTTGCCGATGGGCAGACCGCGTGGACGGGCAGCGGCAAACAAATCATCGCCGGAAAAGTAGACCATGCGATACTCTTCGGTCTGCACACCCACGCCGCTGGCAAGGATCACGTCGCACAGCCACAGCGTTTCTTTGTCGGCGATGACGCGGCTCAAGGCTTGCCTCAACAGCAAGTGATCAATGCTGGGGAAAAACTGCACCACGTCCATTTGCAGCGCGTAAGGATAGCGGCGCGAAAACTCTTGGCAGCGATCGAGCGCGCGGTGTGTGCCCTTCTCCATGCGGTTGGCATACGAATCGTAGATGAACCGCCGCTCGAACAGCGGCTCGATGACACGGCACAGCGCGTGATGCACCACCCGGTCACGGAAGGGCGCAGCCGAGATGAGGCGGCGCTTGGGTTCGTGGATGTAAAAACTGTTGTATGGGCCGGGCTGGTAGGTTTGCCGGAGCAGGTCGTTTTGCAGCGATACCAGGTTATCTTCGAGCTTGCGCTCGAAATCCGCCGCGGGAGCCTGGCCGCGCTTGCCTTTGCGCGCGCGGCGGTAGGCCGCTTCGATGTTTTCCCACGCGCAGATTTGAGGATAGAGGTCGGTAAATTTCAAATCTCAAATACCAAATATCAAAAGAAGGTGGCCCGCCGCCGGGATGGTTCATCGAGACGGCGGGCCGGTTCAATATTCGCCCGCTTCCTGTTTCAGACTTGCGAGGTTTACAGGACCTCGAAGGTCTGGGAAGACGGCCAGGAGCGTGGCCGACCAACTCTCTTTCGCCGCGTCTGCCTATCCGTAGACACGCAGAATTTCTGGCATTGGCAGAGGGTTGTGAGCGACCACCACCCGCAACCCCACATTGTTGTTACGGTTGTCAGGATGGTTGTCGTTGCGGTACGCACAGCGCGCGTTGTTCCGATTGTTGTTCCACGCGCCGCCCCGCAGCACGCGGGCGCTTTGAGGCCAGCCCCTACAGAAGCGGCTTGCTCAATGCAGCCGCGATCTGCCGATCGGTTGTAAAAATCAAGAACCCGCGCCCGCGCTTCGCGCGGATTTTAATCTCTTTCAGGGATCAGAGAGACCACGGATCAGGGTTTCAAAGGCGAGAGTTGGGAGCGACCACCACCCGCAACCCCACAATGCCGTTACGGTAGCCAGGATGGTCGTCGTCGCGGAACGCACAGCGCGCGACGTACCGAGCGTCGTCCCACGCGCCGCCCCGCAGCACGCGGGATGGACTCGCGTCCAACTCTTCTCGCTTATCTATTTGGTAAGGATATTTCTCCGGTTTGGACTGGATCCACTCCCATACGTTGCCGCTCATGTCCAGGCAACCGTAGGGCGAAGCTCCTGTTGGAAAGATGCCCACTGTGCTCGTGCCACCGATCCCCGTTTCGCTCGTGTTGACTTTGCCGGGATCGAACTCGTTTCCCCAAGGATAGGCGAGTTTCTTTTGTGCGCCTTGATCCCAACCAGCGGCTTTTTCCCACTCGGCTTCGGTGGGCAGGCGCACTCTTTCGTCCAGCGCAATTCTACCACAATTGCGCCATTCGGTCGTGAGCCAACGGCAATACTCTTGCGCGTCGAGCCACGAAACCCTTACGACCGGATGGTTGGCCGGGCTTTTGAGTGCATCATCATCGCCCTTAAAGTCGGTCGCTTCAACAAAGCGCCGCCACTGTCCTGCTGTCACTGGATATTTGCCAATCCTGTAGGCGGGCAGTGTGACTTGATGGCCGGGATCATTGTCTATATACGAAAAGCCACTGCCCTTGTCTTCGCCCATCCAGAATGCGCCTCTGGAGACGGTTACGAGTTCATCGAAATCGCGCGGGTCGCCCAGCGCGGCCAGCGCGTTGCCGGCCTGGGCGCGCTCGCGCGGGTCAAGCTGGCCGGTGGCGCATAGGGTGGTGAGTTGCTCCACCACGCGCTTTTGCAGGTCCAGGTCGCACCGGTCGGGGAACTCGGCAGCAAAAATCGGCCAGATCGTGCCGGCCAGCCACACGTTACGCCAATGCCCTTCGCCAGCCTGGGCGTACCGGGTCGAAAGCAGTTCGTCCACCAGCTCGAGCACGTCGCGCGGTTTTTGGCTCACAATGCTGGCGTGCTCGCCCAGGAACAGGCCCGCATAAAACCAGCGGTCGCTGGCAGCGTTGCGCTGCGCCAGTTCTTTGTGCGGTTGATCGAGCATGGCGATGTAGCGCGCGGCCAGGTACTCTTCAAACGAGGGGTGCGGAAAGGCAAAGCAGTCAACCGGCTCTTCGTCCGTGGGGCGATGCGGCAGGCGGCGCGAGCCTTGCGCCAGCAGCAAGCCGTTGGCCGTCTGGCAATAGCTCACAAACTCGTCGGCGGCGGGCTGGCCGAGTTTGGGCTCCAGTGCGGCGCACAGCGCATGAACGTCAATCAGGGTCGTTTCGCCTTGCCGCAGGCCGCGCCCTTCGCGCGCCTGGAACGCCACTTCGTACAGCCCGCGCATCAGCAAGCCTTCCAGGCTGGCGGCTTTATCCGGCGCGGCGGCGCTCATCGCTTTCAGCACGGAGCGCAGCGGCGAGCCGGGCGAGCGGCGCGTCTGCCAACGCAAGAGCAGCAGCTTGACGCACTCTTCGTAAATCCGCACGCGCGAGCGCGGCAATTCCTCCAGGTGCGTGTGGACGATGGCGATGAGCGTCAACAGCAGCGGGTTGTCCGAGATTTGCTGCAACTGGCGCGCATCGCGGGCAAACACGGCTTGCTCCAGGCCTTGAGCTTTTTTCTCATAGGTCGCTCTTGAGGCGGGGTCGTTGCGGATCAACGTTTGATACCACTTTTCAATAAACTCGCGTTGCGCTTCTTTTGAGAGCGGCGTCAGTTGAAAGGCCGGCCAGCCTTCCAATCGCCACGCTTCGTCGCCGTAACTGAATGTGCGGCAGGTGACGACGGCGCGGCATGGTCCACGGGTCGAAAGGAAGGCTAGCAGCGCCGCCTTGACCACGGCGCGCTTGTCCGGCGCGACTTCGTCCAGGCCGTCGAACAGAAACAGCAAGCCGCGCTCGCGCGCTTCGCTTTCGATGCGTTTGGCAAAGCCGCGCAAATCGTCTTTGGCTTCCACTTCGTCTGCGATGAACTGGCGCACGCGCCCGTCGAGTCCGCGCTCCGGCTTGTCGGGCAAGGTATCGGCCAGTTTTGCCAGCGAGACGATCACAGGCAACAGCACGCCGCTCTTCCATTCGGGCAGCGTGTTTTGCAAGGTCTGCGGCTTCAGGTACGCTTCGGCCAAACGAAAGGCCAGGTAGCGCATCACAGTTGTCTTGCCCGCGCCGGGCAATCCCAACAACACCGCGCGGGCTGCGTCGTCGCCGCTCAACGCTTCGAGCGCGGTGAGTTGCTCGCGCTCAGACCTGAGGAGTCTGTCAGCCTCGTCTGGTTTCTTCTCTTCGGGCTCGCCGCGATAGCGGTCAATCCGCAGTGAGATGAACACGTCCGCAAGCGTGCCGGGGTTTTTGGCTTCGGCCAGCCGCCGCTGCGGGTCGCTCGCGTCCGGGCTGATGCCGCCCAGGCGCAGCAGGTTGTTGTCGGCCATGACGCTATCCAGATACGCCCGCAGTTGCTCCGAACCGGATAGGGGCGCAGTGTCTCGCGCCTCAGAAGGCGCTCCTGCCGAGGGTTCCGGCTCGACCGGGTGCGTGGGTTGAGCAGGGGGAACGTCACGTTTGGTCTTGTCCGTGCGGAGGCTCAGGAATAGCCGCGCCGAGTAGACGATCAGCCCGCCGACGACCACGATATAGATCAACGACTGGAACGCAGTCGGGATCATGTCGCCAAAGAGCGCAGTAACGATGATGATGGCAATGGCGAACAGAAAGACGGGAACGTTGATCTTTTCGATCAGGAGCTTCAAGAGGCTCAACGGTTCTTGCGGTTGTAAGTTTTGGCTCATCGTGCCCCCTGTGGTTGATTTTGAACTGCCGAGGGCTGAAAGAGTCTGCTCTCGGCGGTTTTGTTTTCTACCAGTAATGGTGCACCAGTTCTCGAATCCGCCGGTCGTAAATGTCCTTCACTTTCGCCATCGTCTCGTCCGAAAGCGGCGGCAGGTCTGCGGCGCGGACGTTGTCTTCAGCCTGCGCGGGCGTCTTGCCGCCGGGGATGGCGCACGAGACCGCATCGTTCATCAGAATCCAGCGCAAGGCAAACTGGGCCAGCGTGGCGCCGGGCGGGACGAGCGGGCGCAGTTCCTCGACCGCTTGCAGCCCCGTTTCGTAATCCACGCCCGCAAATGTCTCTCCCCGGTCGAACGACTCTCCGTGACGGTTGAACCGGCGGTGGTCGTCGGCGGCAAACGTGCTGGCGCGCGCCAGTTTGCCTGTGAGCAGGCCCGAAGCCAGCGGCACGCGCGCCAGGATGCCCACCTTGCGGCGCTTGGCTTCCGAGAAGAACAACTCGGCCGGCCGCTGGCGAAAGATGTTGAAGATGATCTGCACGGTCTGCACGCCGGGATATTCGATGGCCTTGAGTGCCTCTTCGACTTTTTCGACGCTCACGCCATAGTAACGAAGCTTGCCCTGCTTCACCAGATCGTCGAGCACACCGAACACTTCAGGCCGGTAATAGACCTCGGTCGGCGGGCAGTGGAGCTGCACCAGGTCAATCGTATCCACGTCGAGATTCTTTAGGCTGCGCTCGACAAACGCGGTGAGGTTCTGGCGATTGTAGCCGGCGGCAACATGCGGATCCAGCCGCCGCCCGGCCTTGGTGACGATGTGAATGTCTTCCTTCCGTTCGCGCTTGAGTTGGGCCAGCAGTCGCTCGCTGCGGCCATCGCCGTACACGTCGGCAGTGTCGAACAAGCTCACGCCCAAATCAACGGCGCGGTTCAGCGCGGCGAGTGACTCTCGATCTTCCACCGGTCCCCATGTCCCGCCGATGGCCCAGGCGCCAAAGCTGATGGCGGAAACCTTCCAGCCGGTTCGCCCCAATTCACGGTATTCCATCGTTCCTCCTCGTTTTGTTGATGATCCAAGTGACCGTCGAGCGCAGACGACCGACCGCAGTTTGATGTCTACTTCGGTCTGCTGTCGGCGGTCGGCGGTCATTCTGTGATGCGTGCCTTCATCCAATCGTTGGTGTTGTGAAAGTCGGCCACGGCGTTGCCCGGATGAACGAGTTGATCGAACAGCGGGCGGTCGGCGTCATCGAGTTTCTTGTCCAGCACCGGGATAAACTCTTCCAGGTGAGCCAGCGTGCGCGGGCCGACGATAGGCGCAGTGACGCCGGGCTGGTCCTTGACCCACAACAGAGCCAGTTGCGCGCCCGTCATGCCGCGCTCCTTGGCCATCTCGGCTACTTGCGCTGCGACCTGCCGCCCCTTGAGCGTGACACGCGGCCTGAACCAATCCGAGCGTCCCGCGCGCGAGTCTTGAGGCAGGTCGCCTTCCATCGGATAGCGACCGGTCAGGATGCCGCCGGCCAGCGGCGACCAGGGGATGATGGCGAGTTCATGCTTTTGACACAGCGGCACCAGTTCATTTTCGATGCGGCGGTCGAGCAGGTTGTAGGGAGGCTGTTCGCTGATGTGGCGAACGAGATGGTATCGCTCGCTGGCGGCGAGCGCTTCCATCACCATCCAGGCCGGGTGAGTCGAGCAGCCGATGTAGAGCACCTTGCCTGCGTGAACCAGGTCGTCGAGCGCGCGCAACGTTTCGTCGTAGGGCATCGTCGGCGGCCGGTGCAACTGATACAGGTCAATGTGGTCGGTCTGCAAACGGCGCAACGAGTCTTCACACGCTTTGACGATGTGATAGCGTGACAGGCCCCGGTCGTTGGGGCCGGC
>CAYGWJ010000260.1:0-16318 GCA_964353405.1 uncultured Anaerolineae bacterium | reverse complement strand
AACCCCAAGATCAACGAAGAGACGGCGCGCTTGCCGGGCATCGCGCTGACCCACCCGCTGCAAGACCCCGATGCTTCCCAGGGCAACCTGGCGATCCTCTGGTCGCTGCAGGAATTTCTGCAAGAGATCAGCGGTTTTCAGGCGGTGAGCCTCCAGCCCGCCGCCGGGGCGCACGGCGAGTTTGCCGGCATCCTCATCGTCCGCGCCTACCACCTTTCGCGCGGCGACACCCGGCGCACCAAGATTCTCATTCCCGACAGCGCCCACGGCACCAATCCCGCCTCGACGACGATGGCCGGTTACACGACGGTCGCCATCCCGTCGGACGAGCGCGGCAATGTGAGCCTGGAAGCGCTCAAGGTTGCGTGCGATGACACCGTGGCCGGCATCATGATCACCAACCCGAACACGCTCGGCTTGTTTGACGAGCACATCGAAGAGGTGAACCAGATCGTTCACAATTGCGGCGCGCTGGTGTATGGCGACGGCGCGAACCTCAACGCGCTGCTGGGCATCGTCCGCCCGGCCGACCTGGGCTTTGACGTGATGCATTTCAATCTGCACAAGACGTTCAGCACGCCGCACGGCGGCGGCGGCCCCGGCTCGGGCCCGGTCGGCGTGACGGAGGCGCTGGCCGAGTTCCTGCCCGGCCCCATCGTGACGATGGACGACGCATCGCGCCAGGAGGACGTGCCGATCTTTAACCTCGTCATGCCGGAGCATTCGATCGGCCGGGTCAAGTCGTTCTGGGGCAACTTTGGGATGCTCGTCCGCGCGTACACCTATATCCGCGTGCACGGGCCGGAAGGTCTGCGCCGCATCGCCGAGCACGCGGTTCTCAACGCCAACTATTTGCAGGCGCGGCTCAAGGGTGCGTATCCTATCCCGCACGGCGACCGCATCTGCATGCACGAGTTTGTGGCGCAGGGCATCATCGAAGGCTCGGACGTGCGCGCGCTGGACATTGCCAAGCGGCTGATTGACTATGATTTCCATCCCCCGACCAACTACTTTCCGCTCATCGTCCACGAGGCGTTGATGATCGAGCCGACCGAGACGGAGAGCAAGCAGACGTTGGATGCGTTTGTGGAGGTGATGCTCAAAATCGCGCAGGAAGCGAAAGAGAATCCGCAACTGCTGCACGACGCGCCGCACAGCGCGCCGATGCGCCGGCTCGACGAAGTGCGAGCCGTCAAGCAGCTCGTCCTGTGCGCGACCTTCCCACAGGATTGAGCTACGTCAAACACGCTGTCATCGTACCGATAACAAACAGGCCCCCAATCGAACGGGGGCCTGTCGTTAGCCGTATCAGGGTTCCAAGTGTGCTATAATCTCGACAGGAGATACACACTATGCCCGAAATCAGCCGCTTCTTCGGCATCATTATTCGAATGTATTTCGACGATCACGCCCCGCCGCATTTTCATGCGATCTATGGCGAGGACGAAGCGCTGGTAAGTATTGAGCCGATTTCTGTACTGCGCGGCGATTTGCCGTATCGCGCCATCTCGATGGTGATAGAATGGGCTGCGTTACATCAACGTGAGCTCACGGATAACTGGCAACGGTTACACTCCGATCAATCACCGCGCAAAATCAGGCCGTTGCGCTAGGAGGTGAACGATGCTACCCCGCATTTCTCGCGTGCGCTACATCCAGGATTATCGGTTAGAGTTGACGTTTTCGAATGGAGTCCAGGCCGAACTGGATTTCAGAAACAGGATCGTGGGACGCGGCGGCGTCTTTGAGCCGCTGCAGAGTATTGACTTTTTCCGCCGCGTGGAGGTTGATCCTGAAGCTCACACGTTGGTCTGGCCTAACGGCGTGGATCTGGACCCGGATGTGCTTTACAGCGAGGCGACTGGCGAGCCGCTGCCGCTTATGGAACCGGCGTAAAACGTGTTGCCGTGCACATCAGATGGGGCGCACAGCCAAGTGGTCCATCGTTTGCGCGCCGCTGCCGCAGGCTTGAGGTGCGGTGGCGCGGATTGCCGCTTACTCGTACCTCAGCGCGAGGATGATCTCTAGTTGCGCGGCCTGTCGCGCGGGGATGAGGGCCGCCAGCACGCCAAACACCAGCCCCGCCGCAATCGCGGCGACGATGCCCGTCAGCGCGAACGTGTACGTGACCGGAAAGCCGCCCGCGCTCAGCCCCAGCACCAGCACATACCCCAGGTAAAGCCCCGCCAGCAGACTGAACGCCGTGCCAATCGCTGCCAGCAGCAGCGCCTCGGCCAGCACCATCAAGCGCACCTGCCCGCGCGTCGAGCCGATGGCGCGCAGCATCCCGATCTCGGCGTGTCCGCTCGATCACGCCAATCGCCAGCGTGTTGAGGATCGCCACGAGCGAGGGCAGCGTCAGCACCAGGAGCAGGATGACGTAAAAGCTCATCGCCATGTCATTGACCGTGCGGCTGAGCGAGCCGGTGAGCGCGCGGATGCCCTGAATGTTCTTGACGCGATTGAGCACAGTGCGCGAGAATGCTTCGTTCGTCCTGTGCGAGATGGCCACGTCCACCTGACCGGACGCGGCCAGCAGATTGGCCTGGAACGCCTGCACCATCGTCGGCAGCAGAATGCCCATGCCAAAGATGACCAGCACGCCAAAGATGACGGCGAGCGTGGTGAGAAACGAGCGGAGTTTGCGCCCTCACAGGTAGCGGGCGGCTAATGTAAATTGAAGAGTTAACATAGGTGCACTTCCAATCCAGGTACACTGTGTTGCAGCAATGACGGTTGGGGTTGTCCACAGTCAATCCTTCGGCGGCAGCAATGATGTTAAGACGGTTCGGTCCCGATTTCTTGGACGTACCGCTTGCCCAACGCGCTGGTATCCAGGTAGTACGTGGTCATCGTCCATCTCGCTCTGCGATGATCAATTCCGATAGCGGCCCGGCGGCGGCCAAGGCCCTGGACGCGGCGACGAGTTGCGCTTCAGACACCAGGGGCATAGGCTCAACCGGAGGGCGCGGACGGATGAGGCCAGCGTCCAACAACGCCTGACGCACTCGCATACGATCCCGTTGGTTGCGCGGCGATGGGAGCATGACTTGCACCTGAACGCGAGTATGCTCAGGCAATTGAAGCGGCTCCAACAGACGCAAGACCCCTTGTTCGTACACCGCGGCAACTGTTTCATTCATTTCAAGTCCTCCAAAAGCTAAGCATACCGATAAAACTCTACTTGACCTGATCAGCCCACTCGAGCGTCGGCGCGTCGAGAGCGCAGAAAGCGCTTGCTATGGCCTACTTATTATCTTGATCTTGCCTATCACCAGACCCGCGTTGCCGATGTTTTGCGCGCCAGCGTCAAGGTGAGTTTCATCTATAGCATGGCGTTCCAATTTGAAAACTAGGCCGTGACTGGGGCAAGGGTGAATACTCGAGCCAGTCGCCCTGCCGCTTGGATATCCTGGCGACGCAGCGCCTCGCGCACATCGTCCAGTTTCTGCACATCCTCAAGGGACAAGTAGGGCGACCAACCTTCGTCAGTGTCAATCAACTCAACATCTACTTGGGCTACATATTGCCCTTCGTGAACAAGCTTTGTGTAACGTCTCTTGTTCATGATCTTCTCCTTCTAAAATCATCCGACCACTGGTCAGGACGGGGCCTGTAAGCGGTAACGACAACAGCCGGCGCCGAAGCATTCTTTGGAATCCCCCAGACCACATGGATTGGGTTGCCGTCAGGATCTCGCTGTAGAACGAGGACACATGGCCCCTTGTGGTATGCAGGATAGTCCTCGACAACCACGCCTTCTGCCACGCCCGAAACAATATCCCTCACGAAAATGCCATCTTCGGCCAATTCATCGTATCCGTGAACGGATATTCGCACCTGCCGTTGTTTGACTAGTTCAAGAATTCTTTCGAAAGTCTTGTTCATATCTGTACATGATCACTGTTCACTTGGGCTAGCTTATCATGTTGATCTTGTCGGCCACCACGTCTACATTGCCGATGTTCTGCGAGCCACAAAACATCAAGCTCCATGCAAAATCGCAACAGGATAACTGGCAATTACATCATCTTTCGTTACCAATGTCAGACCGTGTTCTATAGCCTGACAAATCAGCATCCGATCAAATGGGTCACGATGAATGGGCGGCAATTTAGCAAGCTGCGATACGCTGGCTTCATCAAGCGGTAGGCTGGATATCTGGTGACGCTCACGCTGCACGGGCAAATACTTGTTTGGCGGCTGCGGCAATGGCAGTTTCCCGAGTTGGTGTTTGACGATAGCCTCCCACAGTGACACGACGCTCACGTAAACATCGTTCTCGGGATTCCGAATGCTATCCCGCATCCCATCCGGCAAACGTTCATCACCACTGATGAACCAGAGGAAAACGTGTGTGTCCAGCAGAAGCTTCATCTTCCTTCAAACTCCCCTAACATGTCCTCCGGCAACGGCTCGTCAAAATCGTCCGGCACGCTAAACTCTCCAGCGCACAGCCCGTACGGGCGCAACGAGACATGCATCGACAAGGGCGGCTTGATCTCGGCCAAGGGCTTGCCGGCTTTGACAATAACAAATGCTTCTCCTGCTTCGACACGGCGAAGATAAGCTGGCAAATTGCGTTCGATTTCGTCCACACTGACTTGCGCCATCAGATAATCATCTTTCTCAGACATTTCAAAACTCCTCTCATCGTTCACACTTGCCGCCAGACCCGCATCGCCGATGTTCTGCGCGCCAGCGTCAAGGTGCGTCTCATCCATCATAACGCTATTTTGACGCCGTGTAAAGGCTCGGGTTGTGCAGGTGGCGGCAACCTTCTACTCACTCTTCCCGATAATAAGCCGTGTACGCTCCGCTCCGCCGGTAGCCCAATTTCTCCGCCAGCTTGCACGACTCTAGATTCGCTGCGTCCCAATGCGGCTCCCAGCCGCGTTCCAGGCAATACAGCGCCAGTTTGCTCGCTAATGCCGTCGCCACTCCGCGCTCCCGATACTTGCGTTCGACGAAAATACTCACTTCGATGCCTCTGCTGCATACCAGAGAGGAATATGCCGCCGCGACAACATCTTCTCCCATCGGCAAACAAAACCCCACCCCGCGTGTGACAAAATCCTCCGCCGAATCGAACGCCGACAAATCCACACAGCCTTTCGCGTCTTGCCTGAACTGCGCCGCCAGCGCCACGTCAATCGGTTTTATTGCCTCTCGATACCTGGATTGGTTCAGCAGTTTTAAGAGATGGTCCAGAGACAGCCCATCTGCGACAAAGCTGTATCGGCTAAACTCGAGCAGCCTGGCGCCATAGATTTCTTGCGCCACTTGCACCCAATCCGCAGGTGATGGCATCAGCAAGGTATAGGCCGGCAAGTCCTTGACCATCTCATGACCAGCCGTGCTTTTCGCTTCGCCGGCCAGATACCAGAACGGCCCCAATGCAATCCGATACACGGTTGGATTCTGTGGCGCGTCAACAAAGACAGTCCCCATCTGTCCTTCGACAACGCACTCGATGGAAATATCCACCCGTGGGTTGTGCCGAAAGGCCTGTGCAAGTTTCAGGCGGTTTGCTTTTGTGAGTGTAAGCTCTGTGATCACCGGCTTGCCTTTCCCACCCTATGCCAGGGCGATGTGTGCCACTCGGCCCATCGCCGTTATCTTAGCCACCAAAGAACACAGAGAACACAAAGATTAAGGATAAGATAGCGCTGCCCAAGCCCTGCGCTCTTTGCGTTCCATCGTGGCTCAGAATGTATTTCTTGATCTGGAATCTATAGCTGCCAAAGTTGATCAAGAGTCCATCTTCGATTCGAGTGGACTTGAGATAGCCGAGAATTTGCGCCACGTGTTCATCAGTCAATGCGCGGCACGCTTTCAATTCCACGATCAACCGCCCGTCAACCAGCAGATCAGCAAAATACTCTCCGATGACAGTTCCATCCTCATCGTAAACCGTTATCGGATGTTGCTGTTTCACATCCAGCCCCGCTTTTCTCAGCCGATGCGCGAGAGCATTTTCGTACACTTTTTCCAAGTGCCCGTGACCATGATAGATATGAATCGCGTACGCTGTCTCGCGCACGACATCACAGAGTTCCTTGATCGTATTCATCTTTGCGTTCCTTGCGTTCTTTCGCGGCTAATGTGACTTGCGCTGTTCGTCCACAATCGCGCCGTCCTTGAGATGGATGACGCGGTCGGCGTAGGCGGCGATGCGTGGGTCGTGCGTGACCATGACGACGGCGCGGCCCCACTCTGGCGGACTCTCGGTCTATCCCGAACGCGAATTCTTGTAGCCGATGAATTTGAACTGGTCGGGATAGTAGGCGTAGAGCGTGATATCCGCCACTTCGAACCCGTGCCGGAAGAGCCGCTCAAATTCATCATGGGTCAGTTGCCGGATCATGGTGGGTGTGGCCGCGGCAAGCCTGGCTTCCTCGACGCTCATGCATTGTGGGCACAGCCTGGCAATGTCGTCTTGCCGCCCGGCGTTTTCCAAAACGCCTCTGCAGGTGTTGCCAATTTGGAAGAACCCACCTGCGTCTTTGTGATTGATGAATCGTTCCCAAATCGCCCTGGAGCGCAGCGAGCGAATCTGGTCCATCATGATGCCCGTGATCATGCGGTACAGGGCTTTCGGCCCCGGTTGATATGCCTCGGGGCCCGATTTGCCGGACGCATCGCTTACGGCTAAAAAGTCAACTCCTTCTCGCCAGCCTTCAATAAAGTTGTGCAAGCTTTCCAGCCCCAGGTTATCATAGGCGCCTCCATCCCAGAGATGCACCTTGGGGTAGGGGGGTGTTATGGGGACCGTCGTTCTCTTCATGTCGGAATCGGGGTCGGTCGGTTCTTTCAATTCCTTCGACTTGTCCGCGTACTTGAACCACGAGTAAGGGCGTGTGTCTAAAGCCAGCGCGCCGATGAGACCGGGAAAGCCCGCCGAGGCCGCCATCGCATCGCTGAGGGGTAGGTTCGTGTCGTTGGTGTAGCCGAAGCGATAGTCGCCCATGCGAAAGCGCTCGAACCGCCAATCCTTGCCGGTCTCGTAGCATGTGGCGTTGATCATCCAGCGGGGCTGCTTGGGCAAGTCACTCAACTTGGCCGTGATGCCCCAGCGTTCCTTCATCAGCGCCGAAAGGTCGTTGGCGCGAGTCTCAAAAATGTTGAGCGGCGACGTTAGCACTCGCCAGATCAGACCGCGCTCCAAATCCTGCGTGGTGAGCAACTCGCGTGCCTTAGGGATAACCTTGTTGATCAACTCGCCGCTGGCGGGCCAGGCAAAGCCATTGATGGCATGAACCAATCCTGCGCACAGGCTGCCGCCCGACACCGTTGAAAGAAACGTCACCTCCTCGAGGTGATTGTCTTCGGCCAACCGTGCCAGCATGCCCAGGTGGAAAACGGTGGCTCGAAAGCCGCCTCCCGAAAGTGCCAATCCGATTTTCATAGGTCAGCCTCCTCTTTCGCCTTGTCATACTTGAGCTCATGTCGGTTTACGGGTGACCTCGTAGGGCGCATTTCCATACGCGCTTCCCGTGGCGGCTATGGAAAGCCGCCCTACGGCCAGGCCGACCTGAGTGGCGGCTATGTAAAGCCGCCCTACAGCCAGGCCGACCTGAGCGAATACCGTGACATCAAGTGTTTGTAGATCGTTGTCGGTAGAGCGTTCGATCTACAACGCTTACCATTTTCTCTGTGTCGAGTTCACTTACCAGGAACTGGTTGATTCGCTGGATCTCTTTGAGCGGATCGGCTATCATCTCGTTATAACTGACATACAATACGTGCACGTTGGGCTGTTCACTGATCCACTTGGCCACCTGGTCGAGATGTTTGCGGAACAGCGCGGCCATTTTGTCGTCGCCGATGGCGTCCGTCGGCTTGCCGCTTCGTTCGAGCATGGTCTTTTGTGAGGCCAGGATCTCTTCCATCTTGCGCCGCATAAAGATTACGCGATAGGTGTAGGTATCCGGCAGGTCGAGCAAGAGCGCCGAGACCATCTTGACGGCTTTGCCCCGTGCGTCCTGCAGCCAGGCTTGATCCTGCGCCACTTGCTTGACGCGCTCGAACTCGTAATAGCCTTTCGGATTGTCGGCGTCCGCTTCGCGGGTGTCGTCCTTGAGAATAGGCAGGCCGCCCGCTTCGAGTATCTGCATCATCAACGATGTGCCAGAGCGCGGCAAGCCGGATACGATGGTGATCACGTCCTTTGCCAAGGCGAGTCCTAGAGCCTTTCGATGACGGTCGCCGTCGCCATGCCGTGGCCGATGCACATCGTCTGCAAGCCGTAGCGCCCGCCGGTGCGCTCGAGGTGATGCAGCAGCTTGGTCATCAACACCGCACCCGTCGCGCCAAGCGGATGGCCGAGCGCAATCGCGCCGCCGTTCGGATTGACGCGCTCTGGATCGGGCTGAATTTCTTTTTGCCAGGCCAGCACCACCGACGCGAACGCCTCGTTGATCTCTATCGCGGCGATGGCGTCCAGCTTCAAGCCGGCCCGGTCGAGCGCCTGGCGGGTGGCCGGGATGGGGCCGGAGAGCATCAGCACCGGGTCCGAGCCGACGACCGTGCGGGCGACGATGCGCGCGCGCGGCTTGAGTTGAAGCTCCTTTGCCTTGTCCGCCGACATCAGCAGCAGCGCCGCCGCGCCATCGCTGATCTGGCTGGAATTGGCAGCCGTGATGACGCCGTCGGCCTTGAAGGCGGGCTGGAGCTTGCCCATCTTTTCCAGGTTCGGCTCAAAGCGGATGCCCTCGTCAATCGTCATGGTCTCCGACGCCGGCGTGCCCGGTGCGCCGTCGGGGGGTGTCACTTTAATGGGCACAATCTCGCGAGAAAAATCGCCGCGACGGGTGGCTGCAGCCGCCTTGACGTGACTGGCGAATGAAAAGCGATCCAGTTCCTCGCGGGTGAGGCTCCACTTTTCGGCCATCATCTCGGCCGAGAGACCCTGGTGGACGAGCGGGTAGGGGAAATCGTTTGGCCACTGCCTGGGCCAATCGGAGCCGAGCGGCACGCGGCTCATCACTTCGATGCCGCCCGCGATGGCAACCTCCATGTCGCCGGACAAAATCTCTTGTGCGACAAAGTGGACCGCCTGCTGGCTGGACCCGCACATGCGGTTGAGAGACACGGCCGGCACCTCGACCGGGAAGCCGGCCTGCAACACGGCCAGCCGGGCGATGTTCGCACCCTGGTCGCCCACCGGCGTCACGCAGCCCATCACGACGTCTTGCACAAGGGCCGGGTCAATGTGAGCGCGTGAGACCAATTCCTTGAGAACTCGCGCTGCCAGGTGAACCGGCAGTGTGCCAGACAGCTTGCCGTCACGCTTGCCGACGGGTGAGCGCACGGCTTCAATGATGACAACGTCGCGCATGATGTACCTCCCCTTTTGCAACTTTCGGAATTGCTTTGATGGCTCATGTAGGCTTGCAGGTGGAGTAGGACAAGTTGGCAACTTGTCCTACGGCGATTTCACCTCTGAGCCGACATGAGCGCTTTGATTATACTCCCGTTGGGCCGCCAGGTATACCGGCGGTCAATGGCTCAGGTTTTGAGCTTGACCTTTCCCCGGCCTTGCGACCGGTCGGAAGACCAGGGCGCCGGGGGAGCCATCGTCAGATCGGCCAGTGCAAGCAGCACAGCGTCATAGTTCACGCGCCAACCGGCCCAGTCGCGCCAGGCCAGGTCGCGGTCGGGCTTGATCGGAATGCCCTGACCTGCCAGCCGGTCATAGATGGCGTTAAACTCCTGGCGCGTCACACTGATGGGGTCTTGCGGGTAGTGTGGGTCGGGATTGTACGGAAACTGGAAAAAGTCGGCCACACGCCGCAAGGCAATGAATCCCGCGCGGATGCACAATGCCGCGTTGGCATCGCGGGGAAGGTCAAGCGTCGAGGCCGTCAATGCAGCCGCGTCGAGCACCGCACCCGCTGCAGTGACCCACGAGCGGTCGGGCTGAGGCGAACGGAAAAAGACCAGCGCGGGCAGCGACGTGTGACTCTCCTCGATTTCGGCGAACCACGCCTCCCAGGTCTGCCACATCTCGCTCAATCGCTCCAGGCCGTGATTACGGTGGAATCGCTCAATCATCTCCGCGGCAGAGGGCGGCGAACCCGCACGAACTTCGAGGAGCGTGACGGCGGCCTCGCGCTTGGAGAACGCGGCATACATCGTGGGCAGGTAAGCGATGAGCAGCGCCACCAGGATCAATCCAATGGCGGCTTCTGAAAACATCAGCAGCGTTTTGGGCATATCGTCCGCGGGCGCAAACCCGAGCGTAAAGAGCGACGAGCCGCTTGCACGCAGGGCCTCTTGCCAGGTGGGGAGGCCCAACGCCCAAAACATCCCTGTATACCCGATCAAGACCAGTGATAGCCAAACCGGCAGGAGCGCCAGCAGACTGACGGGCGCATAGTAGGCCATGGCACGGTCGCGCACGGCGTAGGGACGCGAGCCGTGTGTCCAGGGCCGAAAGAGCAAGCGCAGCACCAGAAACACAACACGCACCAACGAGTCCGGCGTGCTGCGCGGCACGAGCAGCACACGCGTCACGGAAATCAGCGCGACGGCGACGACGGCGATGCCCAGAATGAAAGCCAAAACTCGCGTGATGATCATGTTTGACTCTTACAGTTTCTCGTAAGCGGATTGTCGGTCGCGCCGACGTGCCAGCTCGCTGGCGTATTTGAATCCCAAAGTGCTTGCGTGCTCCCTGGCCCAATCGGTGAGCCGGGTCGGCCCGGCGGGCGGAGAGTCGGTGCAGAGCAGGCCTTGCATCAAACCTTCGATCTCTTCACGCGTGATCATGACGTCGCCCACCAGCTTGCCGATGAGCGAACCGGCGACATAGCCCAACAAGGGCGGCACGGACACGATGGGGCGCGGCTTGCCGATGATGATGCCGATCTGCCGCACCAGCTCGCGGTAGGTAAAAGTCTCGGGGCCGATGGCGTCAATGCAGCGGTTGGCGCGCTCGCGGCCTTGCTCGACGGCGAGCCGGGCCAGGTCATCCACATAGATGGGCTGGAGGCGATATTGCCCGTTGCCAAAGACGCCGAACACGGGCAGTCGCCGCAGCGTCCACGCGATGTTGTTGACGAGAATGTCTTCTTTGCCAAAGAGCACCGTGGGCCGCAGGACGGCATACGACAGACCCGATTCGATCAGCGCATGTTCCAGCCGCGCTTTGCCGCTGAAATATTCCAGGGGCGAGTTTTCGGAAGGGTTAGTGATGCTCACGTGGACGACGCGGCTGACGCCGGCCTGCCTGGCAGCCTCGAACAGTCTCAGCGTGTTTTCGACGGCGACCGCGTGCTTGAACTCAGTAGTATTGAAGCGAACCCAGTAGGTATTGTAAAGAACGGCCACGCCGCGAAGTGATTCGACAAGTCTGGGCGGGTCGTCAAAGTTGAAAGGGTGCGCTTCAACTTGTCCGCCAAAGGGATTGGAGCGCTCCCGTGAGTTGGTGAGTGTGCGAACGCGGCGGCCTTGCGCCAGCAGTCGAGCTGCGATGTATTTGCCCGAATAACCGAATGCGCCTGTGACAACGTGCAACTCTTCTGCCATTATCGTCTCCTCGTGTTATCGCCCCTGGGACATTCAGCCGCGGGGGCAGAACGGAACTCGTGGTATCGAGTGACTACTGTGGGTCTGCGATAGACCCCATGAACAAGAGTGTGCCAGTCTGGTTGTCTCGAATGGCACAAAAGAAAGGGCGATTAACGATCATGGTAAAGGTTTCTGCCGGCATGGCTCTGATCATCATGACTGCCGTTGCGGCAGCGGCTTGGGTGCCTTCCTCGTTGACTTGTACAAAGGTCCTGTGCCTGACTTGGCCGATGAAAACGCCGGGACACATTTCTTCAAAATCCGCGCGTCCGTCAAAGGCCAAGGCCATGCCCAGCGCTTTCAAAGCCTCGTTGAGACTAATGCCATACTCGAGCTTGAAACGTGGCAGGACAATGTCGCCCGGTATCTCCTGGAACTGGGACATCCATCTTTCCCACTTCTTGTCCGTCAGGCCCTTTTGAAATTCTTCCAGGCTCGAATCCGAATTGGGCAGAAAGATGTACAGGCTGACTTGGCCGCTGCCATAAGGCAGGCTGATGGCCTGAAAGTCCGTGCCTTGCAGATACCTGTAATGTCCCGATTGAGACATCATCGGATGCTGCTTCTTTTCGCCGTTTCGCAAATTGAATGGGCGTTCACGGGTATCGGCTGGGTCGAACTGCTTGGTCCAATTCCCCTTGAAATATATGGCGTTGATGAGCATCAACACCACGATGGCAAGGTCGCGGTCTGTGACGAGTTCCTTGATCTTGCCCTGGGTCTTGTCGCTCACCCATCCGTTGATGACCTCGGCATCGCCAGGGCCGAAATTCGCTACCCTGGCGTCGTAATAGTCTGCAGCCCTCTGGACAAATATGGGTTTGAAGTGTTCGCCAAGCTTGGCCCACAGCGAATTGGCGATGGCTAACTGGACTTGCGGGTCCAGTTCTTGCAGCTTGTCGCGCAGTGCGGCGTTGGCCCGGTTGACTTGTTCCAGGCTCATGCCCCGCAATTCCAAAGTCTCGGCCATCGCTTTCTGCGTCTTGCCACCCGCGCCATTGTACGTCATCGCCAGCGCCATAGCGATACTGGACGGCGAGATGAAAATGTTCTGAGCCGTTTCCTGCCGGGTGACCTCTGCAAACAACTTGAAGGCAAAGCGATTGTTAGCTGAAACGAGCTCTTTTACCTTGGACATTGGCCCTCCAGTCTGTCGCGTGGCGCACAGGGAATATCGCACAAGATAGATGGCGAACTATGCCGAGCGACTTGGCGATTGTGATAATTGGACTACAATAGACGTATTGTAGCACAATCGCCACGCAAGTTGCGAATCGTCGAGTGGAGAAACCGTAAGCGGTCGGTCATCCGACTCAATACAAAGGAGTGCCATGTCTACACCCAAACTTTTGCAAAAGCTTCACTGGCTCGGCCACGATAGTTTCCGGCTCGATGGCCCACCCGCCATTTACTTTGACCCGTGGAAGCTGCCGCACGGCAGTCCTATGGCGGATTTGATCCTTGTCACCCACGACCACGGTGATCACTGCTCGCCGGGCGACGTGAAAAAGGTGAGCGGCCCCAAGACGGTTTTGATTGCCAATCCCACGGCGGCGGCCAAGCTGCCCGGCGCGCGCATTATCCGGCCCGGCGGAAAAATCACCGTGGGCGATGTGACGGTGGAGGCCGTGCCCGCATACAACCTGACCAAATTCCGCAGTCCGGGCAACCCGTTCCATCCGCACAAGGCAGAGCACAACGGCTATATCGTCACGGTGGGGGGCGAGCGGCTGTATCACGCAGGTGACACGGATCACATCCCGGAAATGTCTGATGTCAAATGTGATGTGGCGCTGTTGCCCGTGTCTGGCACCTACGTGATGACGGCAGAGGAAGCGGCGGAAGCGACCAGGTCCATCAAGCTGAGCGTCGCTGTGCCGATGCACTGGGGTGACAAAGATGTCGTCGGCACGCTCGCCGATGCAGAGCGATTTAAAAAGCTGTGCGAAAAGGCGGGGATCGAGGTGGTCATCTTGCGCCACAGCGCATCGTCGCAATGATCTGTCCCATGATGCTGACGGCGATTTCTTCAGGCGTTTCGGCGCCGATCTCGAGTCCGATGGGCGCATGGACGCGGTCAAGCAGTTCTTGCTCGATGCCTTGAGCCTTCATCATCTCCAAGACGCGCAGCGTCTTGCGCCGGCTGCCGATCATGCCGATGTAGGCGGCTGGCGAGCGGACTAGCGCCGCCAAGGCTTCTGCGTCCTGCAAGTGGCCGCGCGTGACGATGACGACATAGCTCTGGCGGGTGATGGGATACTGGCCGAGTTCCTGCCCCACCGGGCCGACGATGATTTGCCGCGCGCGCGGAAAGCGCTCCTGGTTGGCGTACTCGGGCCGGGTGTCAAAAACGACACAGTCCATTCCGATAAACTCGCCCAGTTGCGCGACAGCCTGCCCCACGTGGCCTGCGCCGACAATCAGCAACTCTTTCGATGGGCCGATGATGTCAATGAACACATCGTTCTCCCCGCCGCACACACCTACATCGCCTTGTTCGACCTCACGAAAGGAGTAGTGCACCATGCGCGGCTGGCCGGACTCGAGCGCGGACTGGGCTTGTTCGATGACGCGCCGCTCCATCTCGCCGCCGCCGATCGTACCCTGGATGGCGCCGTCTCGAAAGACGAGCATTTTCGCCCCGGTCGCACGCGGCGTGGAGCCTTGGGCGCGCACGATGGTCGCCAGCGCGACCGTCTCGCCAGCGCAGGTGGCTTTCAGGGCTGCTTCCAGCAATGGTCTCATCGCTTGCCTCGCAGATGGATCAAAATGGCTTCCAGCACGCCGCCACTGATCGCGAGTGCCTTGTCCGAGATGGTGCAACAATGATCCGTACAAGCGCGCGGGTCAACATCGCCGATCTTGAGTCCTGCCTGTACTACCACGCCGTCGTGAATCAGCCCGCGCAGCACGCCCCCGATGGGAGCCGTCACGGGTGTTGGTCCCGCCAGACCGACAACATCGCCTGCCTTGACAATATCGCCAATTTCCACGCGATGCTCGAACACACCATCGGCGGGCGCATAAATCACGCGCTCCCGGCGCAAGCCGGCAATGTCGCCAGGCACTCCCGTATTGGGCTGTGCGCTGCCGCTCCATAGCACACGCCCAAGATAATGCCCGCGATTGGTCTCGACGATGGCGTGGACATCTTGACCGACCGTGAACCCTGGCCCCAGCCCGATCACGAACGGCGCGTCGTCTATCCGCGTGCTGAGGTTGCGCTTGGCAAGGATTGCATCCACCAGAACATTGGGCTTGAATGCGGCGATGCAGGATTCATAACACTCGGCAAACACGGGAAGCCTGTTCTCTCGCCAGGCCAGCTCGACCTCGGACACATCCGAGATGCGGCGAGCGGTCAGTTCCTCGACCATGCTCTCGCCCTCGTATACCGCTTCGGAAAAAGCCACGGTGCGCCGGATCGTTAACGGCTGTGCCAGCTCGGTCATCACGACTGGAAAGCCGGAGCGCCACAGCCGCGCGGCGACTCCAGTCGCCAGATCGCCTGCGCCTTTGATGAGCACACGAACGTTGTCAAACATGCTTCCTCACTGATCAGGATTTTTCCAGACAGCGATCCAGCCACCGAATAGATGCTTCCAATTGCCCTAGACGGAACTCGAGCACCAGTCGTGCAAACGGATCGTTGGTTTCTGATGCGGCGCGGGTCAGCGCCTCGACCCGCTCACGGCAAATCGTTTTTTGCTCGGCGACGAACTCCTCGAGACCGGGCAACTCGAGCAGCCGGAAGAAATAGACGCGAGCCAGAAACTCGAAGCGAATGTGGCCGAGGTAGGGTGTGGGTTGGTGCAGCCAATTCAGAAAGGCCTGGTGTCCGTTTGAGGTGAGATGGTAGACCTTTCGGGCAGGGCGATTGGGTTGCGGCTCGGTCTGGGCGGTCACGAGCCCGGCCTCCTCCAACTGTTTGAGCTGAGCGTACAACTGGCTCAGGCCAATGCGCCACACGCGGCCCAGCTCGCGGTTGAACTCTTGGTAGAGTTCATAGCCGTGCTGGGGTCGCACTGTGAGCAGACCCAACAGGGCCAGATTGGAAGGCAGATCACTATCGCGTGGCATCGTGAGAAACGTCAATAATATAGGCTATTCAGGCTTGGAATATCAAATCTATTATAATCCATATTGCCAGATGTGCACATTGCGACTAGCTTGTGAAAAAGCTCCGCCCGAGCCAGCCCGGCAAGATACAGGGTATAATCGTTCCAGATTTTGGCGACAACTGGCACTAACCAATGCCGCTCACATCGGTTACACTGTGACCAATGCCCCAATCGTGTGAGGTGAACGTGAGCCCCGAACCCAAAACCATCGCCATCATCGGAACCCTCGACACCAAAGGGCAAGAGGTCGCTTTTCTGCGCGACTTGATTCAAGCCAAGGGTCATCGAGTTTGTATCATTGACCCTGGCGTGTTGGATCAGCCCACCGTCGAAGCAGACGTGACCCGCCGTCAAGTGGCTCGTGCGGGTGGAGCCGAGTTGGCCGACCTGATTGCTTCAGGCGACAAGGGCCGCGCCATGCGGGCGATGATTGACGGCACGCGCGCCATCGTCGCGCAGCTTTACACGGAAGGCAAACTCGATGGCGTGCTGGCCGTGGGCGGCGGTCAAGGCACAGCCATCGGAACCGCTGCGATGCAAGCCTTGCCCATCGGTGTGCCCAAGCTGATGGTCTCGACCATCACCAGCGGGCCAAGAATCTTTGAGCCTTACGTCGGCACGAC
>CAYGWJ010000259.1:0-2890 GCA_964353405.1 uncultured Anaerolineae bacterium | reverse complement strand
GCTGCGAACCAGGTGTCCCCTTCCGTGCCAGTGCCGGATACCCAGGAAGGCACCTCGCGCCTCCGGATTGTAAAAGGGCGATCGCTCGCCAAAAAGGTACGGATGGAAAAACAGGCCGTCGCTGCCGGCGGCGATACCTGCCGCCAACGACTCCAGCCTGCGGTAGGTCGCCGGTTCCTCCTCCGCATCCTGCAAGCACACATCTCTAAACCAGGCCAGGGCAGTCGAGCCGGCCATCGACGAGGCCGAGACCGTAAAACGCCCCGGCACCACATGCTGCTGGATCCAGACCGTGTGCTCCAGCGGCTTCACCAGGCCGGCGAACGACGCCCGCAGCGTGCTGTTCGTGCCCAGCAGCAATCCCGCCTCCCCCGAACCTATGATCCCCAGCCCAACCAGCGCACAATGCGAGTCCCCGCCGCCGTACACCACGGGGGTCCCTGCTCGGAGGCCCGTAGCTCGCGACGCTTCTGCGGTTACGTAGCCTGCAACGTCGTCCGACCGGCCAATCTCGGGCAGCTTGTTCCGGTCTACCTGAAGCAGCGAACAGCAAGTCTCGCTCCAATCTTGCTCTGGCATGGCGATAAGGTTGGTGCCCGTCGCATCGCACAGTTCCGTGCCTATCTGTCCGGTGAGCCGAAACCGCACATAGTCCTTGGCCAGCAGAATCCAGCGAGTGTCGTCTAGTGTGCCGGGACCCAGGGTGCGCACCAGGTGGTAGATGGGCGGAAAGTGGCCCGTCACCACCCGGCTTCCCGAGATCTCGGCCACACGATCCAAGATGCCGCTTCGCCGCAGATCCTCCAGGCTGTCGGCCAGGCGGCTATCGTGCGTCACAATCGTCGGCCGCACCGGCTCCCCCCCCGCGTCGACAAACACCGGGCAATGGTGAAAGCCACACACTCCCACTCCAGCCACGTCCGCAGCCGAGCTCCCTGCCTGGGCCAGCGCCTGATGTACCGCATGGCAGCAACCTGTCCACCACGCTCTGGGATCCTGTTCTGCCCATCCCAGGGGCCTGGGCAGGTATTGGTTCGTCACCCTGCCCAGGCCAAGGAGCTTGCCGTCCAGGTCTAGGACGGCGGCCTTCAAGCCACTTGTTCCCAAGTCGATTCCCAGCAGTCTCTGCATGGCACCCCGTGTAGATGTAAGTGGCCTAGATCGGTCTGGCATGCACCGGCTAGTCAAACCCAATGCATGTAATCTTGCTCTGCTGGCGATCGTCGCGCAACATCGCGATGTTCATCGGCACCTCATCGAGGCAGATGCGCTTGGTCACGATTCGCGTCATGTCCATTCCGTCCGACATGCAGTCGATCACCCTGGGAAACGTGCCGTCTCCAGAGTGGCCCTGAGAGCCGACAATGCTGGCTCTTCTGACCTGGAGCACTTCGCCTGTCACAGGCATCTTGGCGTCGGCGCGCGCAAGCACCACAATTGTCGCGTTCAGCGTCCGGCCCAGCCAGATTGTCTGCTCGATCTGAGGGTAAACGATGGTCGGCAGCCCTGTCGCTTCCAGGTAGAGGTCTGCACCCATCCCGTGAGTCAGGTCCAGCACCTTCTCGACGAAACTCTCCGTCGTGGGGTCGATAACATAGTCGGCCCCCATCGTCCGGCCAAGCTGGGCCCGCGACGTTTCGGGCTCGGAGAGGATGACCACCGAAGCACCCTGTCTCTTCATGATCGCGCAGGCTGCCATGCCCACCGGCCCGCCGCCGCAGATGACTACCTTGTCCCCAGGCCGGATACCTCCGCCGCGCTGGATGACGGCCGTATAGGCCACGCTCGTTGGCTCCACCAAGCTCCCTGCGACGAAGATATCCCGATCGTCATACCGGTCCGCCAGAGGCTCCAGGCTCCACAGGGTACGCGCGGGAACCACCACGTACTTGGCAAATCCCCCATGCACGTTGATCCCGATCTCGTCGAGTCGTTCACAGTGGTTCGGGTACCCGTCGGCACACGGCCTGCACTCACCGCACCAGATCATCTCCTCGGTGCATACCCGTTCTCCCCCCTTGAACGGCCTGTTCGTCATCTTGTCACGGGCCTCGCTGCCCGCTTCGACCACAACGCCCGCCACTTCGTGGCCCAGGATCACTGGGAACCCCGTCAGACCCGGATACCAGATGTACCCATCGTTATCTTGCTGGGCGATGTGCACATCGCTGCCGCAGATGCCGCACGCTTTCACCTCGAGCAACACATCGCGGGGACCCGGTGTGGGGATATCATAGTCGACGATCCTCATCGTTGGGTTCCGCCATACGCGACTGCCCAGGTAGGTCTGCTTGCCTTGGATGTCTTTGGGTCCCAGCCTAAAGTTCGGCCGCGGATCCCAGTCCGCAAACAGCGTTAAACCTCTCATCGTTCCGTTCATTCTTTCCATAACTCCTTTGACTTGGTTTTCCCCCACTGTCTCTGCCTTTCTCCTCAGGACAGTCAGTGGCCTCTGCTGGTTATTGCTCCTCACACTGGATTATGTGAGCCTTGGTTCCTCGTCGCCGGCGTACCGCGCATGTCACCGACCGGCGTCAGTGGCACAGCAGGTGACGGGCGCGGCGTTCCAGTTCCCTTGCGAGCACAAACGGATCCCACTCCCAGTGATGGGCTCCCATCATCTCCACACACCACACCTCGTCGTATCCCGTGGCACGGATCGCTGCGATGCCCTCGCTTAAGGGAAGGATGCCATCGCCCGGCAGCACATCGCGATCGTCGTCGCTCCACCGGTTACCCTTGCGCGCGGTAACATCGCTGAGGTGGGCCACAAAGACAAGCCCTGCATCGAGGTCCGCCACCTCGTCCCAGGTCGTTCCTCCGGTCCACAGGTGAAAGGTATCGAGGCACAGTCCCACGTTGGCCCGGCCGGCCACCTCGAGCACCTCCA